>JALYYE010000130.1 GCA_030946735.1 Candidatus Dormiibacterota bacterium | reverse complement strand
CAGGGGAATCGCATTTGGAATTTGGTTGGCACGTGCATAAGAGCTTGCCAGACGCGGACGTAAGGGATTCTACCAGTCAGCGTGAGAAACACGCGCTAGGAGGGTGCTTTGGATCAGTTTGCCGCGTGTTGGGAGGGTCTTGAAGACCCGCGAACCGGCAATGCCGGTCTGCACGACTTCCATGAGCTTCTGATGATCGCCCTGTGCGCAGTCTTGTGCGGCGGGCAAGGCGCGGTCGACATGGCCCTGTTCGCGAAGGCGAAAGAGCCATTCCTGCGCGGCTTCCTCAAGCTGGAAAACGGCGTGCCCAGCCACGATACGTTCAGCCGGCTGTTCCGGCAGCTCGATTCGGCCCAGTTCCAGGCTGCTTTTCAGCGTTTCATGGCGGGTTTTCCAAGCAATGTCAGGGCGTAGTGGCCATGGATGGCAAGGTTCTTCGCCGGTCATTCGATCGCGCCAGCGGCACGTCACCCTTGCACATGGTCAGTGCCTGGGGCTGTGAACAACGGCTGGTGTTGGCGCAGATCGCCACCGATGCCAAGTCCAACGAGATCACCGCCGTACCGGAGCTGCTGAAGATGCTGTCGTTGAAGGGCGCGATCGTGACCACCGACGCGCTGAACTGCCAACGCGTGATCGCTCAGCAGATCGTTGACCAGGGCGGCGACTATGCCCTGGCGCTGAAGGGCAACCAGGGCACGCTACATGATGATGTCAGCACCTACCTCGACGACCCGGCAAGCAAGACCACCACGGTCGAGCCAACCGTCGATGCAGATCATGGCCGCATCGAAACCCGCACGGCGACGGTCTCCACCGATATTGGCTGGTTGCAGGAGGATCATCGCTGGCCCGGCCTGACGGCCATCGGCAAGGTGGTCCGCATTCGCGAAACCGCAGCAAAAACCACTACCGAGACGGCCTATTACCTACTCAGCAGCGCATTGTCTCCCGATCGCCTCAATGAGGTTGTCCGCTCGCACTGGGCTGTCGAAAACCAGCTGCATTGGCGGCTCGATGTCATCATGAATGAGGATCAGGACAGAACCCGCTTGGGCAACGGTCCGAACAATCTCGCCGTCCTGCGACACATGGCTCTCAATGTGATGCAGAAAGACGCCCCCAAGGGATCCTTGCGCGGTAAATTCAAACGAGCCGGATGGGACGACGCCTACTTGTCCAGTCTCATCGCACTATTCTGAAATGCGATTGCCCTGCCCCCGCTCCGACGCCGCCTTGCCACTCCGGCGCCAATTTGTTAGACGACGCGCCTGCCAGTGGGGCGCTCGCGCTTTCCACCGCGCGGGCAATCGCGGCCATGGCGGAAGTGGTAGACGCGCTAGCTTGAGGTGCTAGTTGGGCAACCAGTGGAGGTTCGAGTCCTCTTGGCCGCACCATCGTTTATTAATTGCATTTCTTATTTGGGCGAAGGGTTGCCCCCCGGCCCGCTTGGCTCCGTCGCCCCGCCGGCCGTGCCGCGAGCCTTGAGGGCGCGACGCGCCTTGGCAAAAACGTCGGCGATGATCTTCTCCGTCGCCGACGTCCAGCTTTCCGGGGCCGCGCGCGTTGGGGTTGGCTTCGTGCCGGGTACGATATTGACGATTTTATAGCCGCGCTTTTTGAGTTCTTGCAGGAGATCGGGCAGTATGGCGGCCGTCTGCTGCTTGGTATCGTGAAGGAGCAGGATCCCGCGCTGTTCCTTATCGAGCCGCGTAAGGATCAAGGCGAGTTCGGTCTCTGGCGTCATGCTCTGCCAGTCCGAAACCCAAAGGTCGGCGCCGAAAACCGCGATATTTTTGGCCGACAACCAGGCGATGAGCGCCGGCGTATCGGCAAACCCCGGAAACCGGAAAAACCGCACTTTTGGCGCGCTGCCGGCCGCGCCATAGGCGGCCTTGTCGTCCGCTTCGAAGCCGCGCAATATCTCTTCTTGCGCCGCGCTTTCGCTTAATCCCCGCAATGTCGCGGCGGGATGCGAAAATGTATGGTGGCCGACGGTGTGTCCTTCCGCGATTTCGCGCTTGACCAAAGCGGGCAAGGCCTCCGCATTGCGGCCGACGAGGAAAAATGTCGCCTTCACGCATTCCTTGGCGAGCGCGTCGAGCACCTTTGGTGTGGTTTCCGCGGCGGGGCCATCGTCGAAGGTGAGCACGATTTCACGATCGTCGAGCACCAGGCTTCGCAGATAGGTTTTCAGCCCCACTTGCAGGCCGCCGGACGTCCCCACCTCCAACGTGCGGGCAACGCCGAGCGCCTCGGGCGGGCAAGCTGCCGCCACTGGAGCAAGGAAAAAGACCCCTGCGGCGGCGGCCGGCGAGCGCCCGCAA
>JALYYE010000098.1 GCA_030946735.1 Candidatus Dormiibacterota bacterium | reverse complement strand
GCCCCAGCGAAAACCGCCGACCACACAATCGGCCGTTCGCTGCTCTTTGACCTTGATCATGGCGCGCTCGCCTGGCTTGTAGATGCCCTCGAGGCGTTTGGCGACGATCCCGTCGAGCCCGGTGCCGCGATACTCCTTGAGCCATCCAAGGGCAACCTCGCGGTCGCGCGTTGCCGGGCTAAGGTAGATCGATTCCGGCTTGGGGCCGAGCAATTTCTCCAGCCGCTGGCGGCGCGTTTTCAATGGCTCCTCGAGGAGGCTCTCGTCGCCGTCGGCCAGCAGGTCGAAGGCAATATAGGTTGACGGCTGCTCGGCCGCCAGCATGTTGACCCGCGACGCGGCGGGGTGGATGCGCAGGCTCATCGCATCGAAGTCCGTGCCAGGCCCGGTGAAGATCACGATCTCGCCGTCGAGGACGGCGCGCTTGGGCTTGATCCGCTGCAGCGCCGGCACCAGCTCGGGAAAGTAGCGGGTCAGTGGCTTCTGGTTGCGGCTGTGGATCACGACCTCGTCGCCGTCTTTGAAGGCGACCGCCCGAAAGCCATCCCACTTCGGCTCATACTGCCAGCTATCGCCACGGGGCAGTTCCGACTGCACCTTCGCCTCCATCGGTGTGAACGGCGGCATGACGCCTAATTGCACGCCCCATATACTAAGTTCGTGCCCACTTCGAAGCCTGTCGTGCATCTGCGGGATACCTTCGGGCGAATTGCCGATGACCTGCGCATCTCGGTGACGGACCGGTGCAACTTCCGCTGCGTCTACTGCATGCCCGCCGCCGGACTCCCCTGGTTGGCGCGGGACGAGGTGCTCAGCTTCGAAGAAATCGTCCGGCTGACCCGCATCCTGGTTGACCAGTGCGGTGTGCGGACCATCAGGCTGACGGGCGGCGAGCCCCTGGTGCGCAAGGGGATCGAGGAGCTGACCGCCATGATCGCCGCCATCGATCCTTCGCTGGACATCGCGATGACGACGAACGGCATCCTTCTCGAAGAAAAGGCCCAGGCCCTCAAGGCGGCGGGACTCAAGCGTCTGAACGTCAGCCTCGACACCCTCCACTCGGACCGGTTCAAAGACCTGGCGCGTCGTGATGCGCTCGACCGCGTCCTTCGGGGGTTGACGGCGGCGCATGCGGCGGGGTTCAGCCCAATCAAGCTCAACATGGTCGTGATGCGGGGGCGCAACGACGACGAGATCGTCGACTTTGCCGCCCTCGCGCGCCGCGAGGGATACGAAGTCCGTTTCATCGAGTTCATGCCGCTCGATGCCGACGGCATTTGGTCGATGGAGAGCGTCGTCGCAAGCCGCGACATCATCGAGATGATCGACCGGGAGTATCCGCTCGAGCCGGTGCCCGATCAGCGGCCCGCGCCGGCGACGCGATTCAAGTTTCGCGACGGCAGCCAGGGTGGCATCGGTGTCATCCCATCGGTCAGTGATGCCTTCTGCAAAGTGTGCAACCGCATCCGGCTTACGGCCGAGGGCCACCTCCGGACATGCCTGTTCTCGATCCAGGAGCATGACGTCAAGGCCCTCCTGCGCCGTGGAGCAGCCGACGACGAAATCCGCGAGTTCGTCGCGGCTGCCGTCTGGCAGAAAGAAGAAGGCCACAAGATCGGGCAGGCGGACTTCGTCAGGCCGGCGAAGACGATGAGCCAGATCGGCGGCTAGCGCTCAGGACGACCGCCCGGTCCGAGACCAACCAACCGGCCAGCACCAGCAAGAGGGGCAGCGGTGTCGTCAGCCCAAGGGCGGCAACGAAGCCGGTGAGACCGAGTACACGCTCGGCCCCGCGTGGGGCCGTCCGTAGCCAGAGCCACGCGGCGGGAAGAAGGACGGCGACGTCCTGGGGGTGCAGGAAGCTGGCGACCAGCAATGAAGCGCACAGCCCGGCAGCGAAGGGAAATTCCAAACCGGAATCACGGCGTCGCCAGGCGAGCACCACGATGACCGTGACCACAAGCCCCACGACTAGGGCTGCGCCCCAGCTGTTGCCGAGCAGACCCGGCAGCGTAAGCTGCGGGTAAACCATCATCGCCCCGGGGGCGTGCGCGCTCTCGACCAGGAGCGAGGCATAAGTGCGAAGGCCTTCGACACCAATGGTCGCGAGCGCGGCGACCACCATGAAAATGGATCCGGCCGCCCAACCAAGAAATGCCCGCCGCCGCCCAGCGACGAGCAGCACGATCGGCACCATCAGCGCGAGCTGAGGTTTAAGGGCGATCAACGAGAGGATGACTCCGCCGGCGATCGGATGGTTGTGACGCAGCACCCACCATGACAGCGAGACCGCCGCCGCCACCACGATGACGACCTGACCGAGAAGCAGACCGAAGGCGACCGAGGGCAACGCCAGGGCAACCGCAAGGTGCGCGGCCCGGACCAGGCGGCTCGATGGCGGGACGGTCAGCCACCAGGTGACGAGCAGCGACGCGACCAGCACGACATTCCAGAGCGCGTAGCCCGTCGCAAAGGGCAGAGCGGCGAAGGGGGCCACGAACCAGGCCAAGGTGGGCGGGTAGAGGGCCGGGTATAAAAAGGCGGAGCCGAGGGCCATCCATTCCTGGCGCATGGCTCCCGCGTCGTACAACGATTGCCAGCCGTGGTCGATGCCTACGCGGGCGAAGATGTAGTACACGGCGAAGTCGCCCTCCAGCGCGCGGTGCAACGCAAACTGCAGCACCCCGATCAGGTTGCGCAACGCGAGCGCGCTGGCTAGCGCCAGGACGACGAGAGGCAGCCGCTTCGTTACCACAGTGGAATAACGACCTGTCGGGAAGTTTCCCTCCCCGCTTGCGCGGGAGGGTGGGATGGGGGACCGGTGGGGCACCGGCTATTCTGAGTTCCACATGAAGATCGCGGTGGGCAGCGATGAGCGGACGCACGTGACCGATTCGGTCGTCGACCACCTGCGCCAGGTCGGCGTCGACGTCGAGCTGCACGGTCCGCTCAACGGTCGCCCGATGGATTGGGTGGACGTCGGACGCGAGGTTGGGGAGCGGGTGGCATCGGGTGCGTGCCAGCAGGGGGTGCTGTTCTGCTGGACCGGCACCGGCGTGTCGATTGCCGCCAACAAAGTTCCCGGCATCCGGGCCGCCCTCTGTGGCGATGCGCAGACGGCCAGGGGCGCCCGGAAATGGAATGACGCCAACATCCTGGTGATGAGTCTCCGTACGACACCAGAAGCCGTGGCAACTGAGATCTGCGACGCATGGCTCGAAACTGGAGTCGACGAGGCGGAGCGCGCCACCATCGCCAAAGTCGAGAGCTGAATGGCAACGAGCCTCGCCGACAACAAGTGCATCCCGTGCCGCGGCGGCACGCCTCCGCTGACGCACGATCAAATCGTGCCGCTGCAGGAGCAGCTCCAGGGCTGGCTGGTCGAGGCTGACAAGAAGCTGATCAAATCGTTCAGGGTCAAGAACTGGGTCGAAGCCGTCGGCTTCGTCAACCGGATCAGTCCCGTCGCCGAGGCGGAGAATCACCATCCGGACCTGTACGTCAAATGGGGTGAGGTTCGCGTCTATCTCTGGACACACAAGATCGATGGACTCACCGAGAGCGACTTCTACATGGCGGCGAAAATCGACCGCGCCTTTGGCGCGGCATGATCACCCTCATCCATGGTGGCGAGGGCTACCTCGTCGACCGCGCGGCACGCGATCTGCTGCAGCCCCTGCGGGCCGCGTTGACGCTGGAGTTCAACTACGAAGACATCCAGGCGGACGCCCTCAGTGCCGATGCCTTCGCGGAGAAGGCGGGGACGCTGCCATTCATCGATGCGCTCCGGGTCCTCGTGCTGCGCGACTGGGGCCTGCTCGCCGGCAAGCGCGATAAGGGGGCGGGCGCCGAGCGCGCCGCGGCCTACCTGGAGGGGACTCCGGACTCGACGCACCTGGTGCTGGTGGCGCATGTTCTGGTGGCACCGGCTAACCCGATCTACAAGGTCGTGGCCGCGATGGAGCGCGACAAGCGCGCCCGGATCCAGCGACACGAGCCGCCACGGCGATCGGATCGCGCCGGGTGGGTGCGTAAGCTGGCGGAGGAGCGCGGACTGACGATCACGCCGGCCGCGGTGCGGCTGCTCCTCGAGCGTTCGCAACCCGACCTGCGGCTGCTCGACCAGGAGATCGTGAAGCTGGCGCTCTACTCGTCGCCGTCGACGCGCATCGACGATGATGCCGTACGCGCGCTGGTCAGCGACAGTCGCGAAGATGAGATCTTCGCGCTAACGGACTCGCTGGCCAGCGGCCGGCCGGGTGAGGTTGCGGGCGTGCTCCAGTCGCTCCTGGACGCTGGGCGCGAACCCACCTGGCTGCTCTACACACTCGTCAGTCACTGGCGCCGGCTGCTGCAGGCGCGCGCGGTTCGTGACCGTGGCGGTTCCGTTGCGGACCTGCAGGCGCGATCAACCGACCACCCGTTCGTCCTCGAGAAAGCCTTCCGCCAGGCCGCCGACTACACGGCGGCGGAGCTCGACCGCGGCTTCCACGACCTGTTGCGCATCGAAGAGCAGATCAAGCTGGGCGAGCTCGATGCGCGGTTGGCCGTCGAGGGCTTCATCCTCGAACAAGTCCTCAGCAGCTGATGCCCTCCCCCTCTGGGGGAGGGAAGGTTGGGGTTAGGCCTTTACGGCCGTCACGATCCAGCGCTTGGTGTCGACGTTGAACGGCCAGCAGGTCATGATCGTGAGGCGCACGTCGGCGGTCGGGTTGAGGACGCTGACGGCGGTGGGCGGCACGATCTGATGGCCCGTGACTCGGTACACCTGGGTCTCGCCACCGACAACGATCTGGACGGTGTCGCCGGGCGCCAGGTCATACAGGTGGCCAAAGATGTTGCCCTGGATGTCGTCGTGGCCATAGAGGAAGGTGTTGCCCGTCCCGAACGCGGCTGAGAAGCTATATCGCGTTACCGAGTAGCCGGGGGCGATCAGCATCATGCCCTTGGCGTCGACCCCACGGTCGTAGACCGGCGCGTTCCGAATGCCGATCCGCGGGATCGAGATGCGTGCGGTGATCGGCGTCGGCGGAGCGGCGGCAGCCTCGGCGGCGGCAGCGTTTCGCTGCACCGCCTCTGTCGGTTGTGGCGTTGGTGTCGCGGTCGGCGTCGGCGATAGCGTTGCCCTCGGCGAGGGACTTGCGAGGACGGTGCGTGACGTCGCCACCAGGTGGGTCGGGGTGCGGCCCAGCCCCGTCGCCGGGATGCTGGCGAGCAGGACGAGGACAGCGACGGCGAGGACGACGAGGGGTCCGCGTTTCATGGGTCTATGTTGTCAGCCCTTCTGAGAAAGTCAATCGAACTCGCGAGGGAGCCTGCGCGATGGCTCCCTCGCGTTAGTGATTTAGCTACGCCGCCGCAGCACCAGGCCCGCACCGCCGATCGCGATCAGGCCCAGCAGGGTGAGGGCCGGCCATGGCAGGGCCGGGGCGCTCGCCGGCTGGCCCGTGGGCGGCAGGACGACGACGGCCGCTGCCTTGGCGTTGTGAATCGTCGTGGTGGCGGCAGTCGCCCCCACGGTGATCTTGGTGTCGGCGGCAAGCGCGGCTGCTCCCGTCGGCAGCGTCACCTCGTGGAAGGTGATCACGGAGGTCGGTGGCAGAACCGGCAGCGACTTGGCCGCCCCGTTGCAAGCCAGTGTCAACGTAAGGGATGCTGGAAGCGTGACCGTCGTCTGGAGCTGCCCGTTTATGTTGACCTGAATCGTGGCGGCGAAGGTCGCGTTGCCGGTTACGCCCGCATCGCACGTCTTCTTGACGCTCCCGCCAACCTGGCTCAATTCGGGGAAGGATCCGTTAATCGCGACGGGACCCGGACTGGGGCAGGGATTGCTGGTCGGATGGATCGTGAAGGTGCCGGTGCCGCCGGCGACCCCGCTGCTGTTCAACACGTAGATGCGTACCGTGGCCGTCGTCGTGGTCGTAACCGCGGCGACCATCCATTTATCGTTGAAGATCCCGTCCGCGTTGGCGAGACCCGTGCCATTCTGGGTGCCGCCATTGACGGTGCTGGTGCCGATCGTGACCTCGATGTGAACCAGATCGTCCTTACCCGCAGTCACTCTGATTGTCTGGTTCTGTCCCACGTCGACGCACGCCAACGCGATCTGCGCCGTGAACGGGCTTACGGCAAACGCCTGCGTCGCTCCGCCAAGCCCAAGAAGCATCCCCGCCGCTCCACTGGCGGCTAGAAGTCGCTTGAATAGTTTCATTCCCTTCCTCCTCAACGTTTGCGCTTCGGCGCTCCGACACTGTCTCACGCGCGAGCGCCATTTGTAAAGGGCACCTGGAGGGCGGCGCGGCGGAAGGGCTAGGCCCTGGTTTTTGCTGGTTTGGCCGCCGGTTTCTTCGCGGCTGGCGCCGGGGCCTTGGCGGTACTCTTGGCCGCGGCGGGCTTGGCGGCGGGCTTCCCGGCGGTGGGCCCAAGCTTCGCCAGGGCTCTCATCAGGCGGGCCTTGCGTCGGGACGCGTTGTTGGCATGAAGGACGCCCTTCTCGGCGGCCTTGTCGAGAGCACTGATGGCGCGGCGCACTTCCTCGCTGGTCAGGCTGGCCGCCTCCGGCAGCGCCGGGCGCCGCGCGCGGGAGACCAGCGTCTTGACGGCCGAGCGGGTGGAACGATTGCGGTCTCGCTTCCTCAAGGAGGCGCGCACGCGCTTCTTGGCCGACTGAGTATTCGCCATGCGAGCGGTGATTATAGACGACGCCGCATAATGGCACCCGATGTCTAGCGAGCGGCGGCGCATCGCGTCGGCCGCGACGCTGATCCTGGTCGCCTACGGACTCAGCCGCGTGTTGGGCGCCGTGCGCGAGCTGGTCATCGCCAACACCTTCGGGACCAGCCACCAGATCGATGACTACCGGGTGGCCTTCGCGGTCCCCGACCTGTTGTTCAATCTCCTGCTGGCGGGCGCGATCAGCTCCGCTTTCATCCCCGTCCTCTCCGAGCACCTTGCCAGAGGGGAGCAGCCGCGCGCTCTGGAGATTGCCCAGCGGGTGCTCAATGCCGCGCTTCTGATCCTGACCGTGGGCGCCGCGGTGCTCTTCGTCGTGGCGCCCGTTTACGTCTCGCTGATCGCGTTCGGGTACAGCCCGCACGACCATGAGGTGATCGTGGGGCTGACTCGGATCCTGCTGTTACAGCCGATCTTCCTGGGCGCGGGCGGCATGGTGATCGGCATCCTGACCGCCTATCAGCGGTTCTTCGCCCAGGCCTTGGCTCCGCTCTTTTACAACGGCG
This sequence comes from Candidatus Dormiibacterota bacterium, assembly GCA_030946735.1. Taxonomy (GTDB): domain Bacteria; phylum Chloroflexota; class Dormibacteria; order CF-121; family CF-121; genus CF-13. Next base: position 598 of record JALYYE010000098.1, on the reverse strand, counting down.
CCATCATCGTGGCAGCGGCGTTCTTCGCACCGACCTACGGGGTCAGCGCGCTGGCCGTTGGGGTGGTAGCCGGCGCGATGCTGCATGTGGGCGTCCAGCTCCCCGCGCTCTGGCGCACCGGCTGGCGCCCGACTGCCGCCCTCGGCCTCAACGACCCCGGGGTTCGAAAAGTCGGCCGGCTCATGTTCCCCATCGCGCTCGGCCTGGCTGCCGCGCAGGTCAACGTCTTTGTCGACACCATCCTTGGCACGTCATTGCCGCACGGCCGGGTCGCGGCGCTGCGCTACGCGGACACCATGGCGCAGCTGCCCCTGGGAACCTTCTCGCAGGCGCTCGCCTTCGTCCTCTTCCCCTTCCTGGCGCGCGACGCGGCGCTGGGGGCGTTCGAGTCCATCCGGCACCGAACGTCGCTCGCGCTGCGGCTCAACATCTTTGTGCTGGTGCCCGCCTCGGTCGGCCTGGCGCTGCTGGGCGTCCCGATCACCGCCGCGCTCTTCGAGCGAGGGCAGTTCGGGCCGGAGTCGGTGCGCCAAACCGCCTTCGCCTTGACCTTCTTCAGCCTCGGGCTGGCCGGACAGGCGGCGACAGCGCTCCTGGT
>JALYYE010000064.1 GCA_030946735.1 Candidatus Dormiibacterota bacterium | reverse complement strand
GCCTGGGCCCAACGCTCCCCATGCAACGACAGGATGCAGCGGCCGTTTGCCGAGAATGCCAGGACCGCCGGACGGACGTAAGAGTACGTAAGCATGGAGCCCATTCGGGTGAGCCGGACGACGCGATCGATGTCGCGGCATGCGACCCTGGCGGTCGATCGGAACATGTGGGTCACCAGGATGGAATCGGCTGTCACTGTGATCCTGCTGCCCAGCATGTAGAGGGCCTGCCGGATCAGGTAGAGGAGAAAGACCGGGCCGACGATGCCTAATGCCGCCACCGTCTGCTCAGGCTGAGCGAATACCTCTGCAAGCGCAAACCCAACGATCAGGATGAGGACGATGGGCGTTAACCACCGGCCAAAGGCACGCCACGACGGGCGGATCACGAGCTCCCCGCGGTCGTCAGAGACGGGCGGTTCGTAGGCGGCCGCCATGGTGTCGGTGCAACGGGCGGTCGGACCTGGGCTTGCCCGTCCCCACCGGCCTCGCGCTTACGTCCGGCGTCGGCGGCGCAACTCAGCCAATCGCAACCTCGCCTCGGCTCGCGCCAGCGCGACCGAGGCGGCCGCCTGGTCCGTATCGGAGAGCTTCTGCTGCAGGAGGTCCGCAGCCCGCCGGCGGGCTTCCTCCGCACGGGACTCATCGATGTCCTCCGCCCGTTCGGCCGAATCGGCGAGCACGGTTACTTCATCTGGTCGGACTTCGAGAAAGCCCCCGGACACAAAGAAGTACTGCTCCTCGCCGTCATTCCGCACCTTCACCGTCCCTGGTTTGAGCGGGGTCAACAATGGGATGTGCTGCGGCAGGATCCCTAGCTCCCCCTCCGATCCCGGTGCCACGACGAAGTCGGCATCGCCTTTGAAGCGGCGGCCTTCGACGGTCACGATGTCGACGTGCAGCTTCTTTTCGTCGGCCACGATTACTTCGACCGCTTGTCGCGGCCGGCCTCGCCGTCCTTGCTGCCTTTTTGCTCGCCCTTCGGCCGCTGAGCATCCGCGGCGCCGGCCTTTGGCTTCTCCTCTTTTGGCTTCCCCTCATCGCGAGTGGTAGCCTCGCCCTTCGCCGCCTCGACCGCGGCATCGGCTTTTGGCTTCTCCTCTTTGAGCTTCCCCTCATCGCGAGCGGCAGCCTCGCCCTTCGCCGCCTCGACCGCGGCGTCGGCCTTTGGCTTCTCCTCTTTGGGCTTCCCCTCATCGCGAGTGGTTGCCTCGCCCTTCGCCGCCTCGACCGCGGCATCGGCTTTTGGCTTCTCCTCTTTGGGCTTCCCCTCATCGCGAGTGGCAGCCTCGCCCTTCGCGGCCTCGACCGCCTCGTCGATGGTGCCCACCATGTAGAAGGCCTGCTCCGGCAGGTCGTCGTGCTTCCCCTCGAGGATCTCGCTGAATCCGCGGATCGTTTCCTTCAAGGGCACGTACTTGCCGGGCCGGTTGGTGAAGATCTCAGCCACGAAGAACGGCTGCGAGAGGAAGCGCTCAATCTTGCGGGCGCGGGCGACGAGCAGCTTGTCATCCTCGGACAGCTCATCGGGGCCGAGGATGGCGATGATGTCCTGCAGTTCCTTGTTACGCTGCAGCACCTGCTGCACGCCGCGCGCGACGCGATAGTGTTCTTCGCCGACGATGTCGGGGGTCAGGAATCGCGAGAAGGAGTCGAGCGGGTCGACCGCCGGGTAGATGCCGCGCTCGACGATCGCGCGCGAGAGGCTGACGGTGGCGCCGAGGTGGGCGAACGTGGTTGCGATCGCCGGATCGGTGTAATCGTCCGCCGGCACGAAGACCGCCTGGACCGAGGTGATCGACCCCTTCTTGGTGGAGGTGATGCGTTCCTCCAGGTCGCCCATCTCGGTGGCCAGCGTCGGCTGGTAGCCGACCGCCGAGGGCAGACGGCCGAGCAGCGCCGAGACTTCGCTGCCGGCCAGCATGTAGCGGAAGACGTTGTCGATGAAGAGCAGCACGTCCTGGCCGAACTCGTCGCGGAAATACTCCGCCAGCGTCAGGCCGGTCAGCCCGACCCGGGCGCGTGCCCCCGGCGGTTCGTTCATCTGTCCGAACACCAGCGCCGTCTTGTCGATGACCCCTGACTCGTTCATCTCGAGCCAGAGGGAGTTGCCCTCGCGGGTACGCTCGCCGACGCCGGCGAATACCGAGAACCCCTGGTGCTCGGTGGCGATGTTGCGGATCAGCTCCATGACGATGACCGTCTTACCGACGCCGGCGCCGCCAAACAGTCCGATCTTGCTGCCCTTGGCGAAGGTGGTCACCAGGTCGATGACCTTGATGCCGGTCTCCAGCACCTCGGTATCCGTCGCCTGCTCGCTAACCGGCGGCGCGAGACGATGGATGGGGAGTCGGGTCTCGGCCTCGATCTTGCCCTTGCCGTCAATCGGGTCGCCGATCACGTTCATCATGCGGCCGAGGGTCCCCTTGCCGACCGGGACGGTGATCGGGCCGCCGGTGTCCTTGACCTCGGTGCCACGAACCAGTCCGTCCGTCGAGTCCATCGCGATGGTCCGCACCACGTCGTTGCCGCGATGTTGCTGGACTTCCAGCACGAGGCGGCCCTGCTTGCCGCGATCGATCTCGAGCGCATGGTAGATCTCCGGAAGATCTTGCCCCTCGAAGACCACGTCGACGACCGGGCCGATGATCTGGTCGACCCGCCCGGTTCGTCCCTTCTTTGGTTTCTCTTGCTTCTTCTCCGCCTTCTCTGCGATTGCCATTAGTGCCTCCTAGCCGGCGGCCAGCGCTTCGGCGCCACCCACGATTTCACTCAGTTCCTTGGTGATCGTTGCCTGCCGCACCTTGTTGCGCAGCAGGGTCAGGTCCTCGATCAGCTCGCCTGCATTATCCGTCGCATTTCGCATCGCCACCATCTGGGCCGCGTAGAAGCTGGCGAGGTTGTCGAGCACGGCGGCGTAGACCTGGGACTCAACGTACCGAGGCAGCAACTGCGAGAGCACCTCCTCGGCCTCCGGCTCGTACACGTAGTCGATTCGGAGCCGCTCTTCCTCCCGTTCCGGGACGCGGACCGGGATCAGCACCTTGATGGTCGGCTCGAGGCGGCTGACCGAGGCAAAGTGCGTATAGAGCAAGGCCACCTCGTCGACGTTGCCCTCCAGGTATTCGTCGCGAGCCACGGTGATCGCGGGCAGGATGTCCTTCAGCTCGGGCCGGTCGCCGATCTGCGACACCTCGGCCAGGATCGGCACACCCAGCCGTCGAAAGTAGTCACGGCCCTTGCGGCCGATGGTGTCGAGCACGGTCTCGCCCTGCCGGATGTAGCCGAGGCCCACCCGGAAGGCGTTGACGTTCAAGCCACCGGCTAGTCCGCGATCGGACGAGACTAAGATCAACAGCCGCTTCTTCACGGGCCGCTCGATGAGGAAGGGATGCTGAAAGGTGGTGACCCGGCTCGCCACCTCGACGAGGACGTCGGCCATGCGGTCGGCGTACGGTCGCGCCGCTTCCGCTCGTGCCTGCACCCGGCGCAGTTTGGAGGCGGCGACCGCCTGCATGGCGCGCGTGATCTGCTGCGTGTTCTTCACGCTGGCGATCCGGCGCCGGATGTCGGCGAGCGTAGCCATACGACGCTAGCGTTCCTTCGTCGTCTCGCGCTCGGTGGCGCGGCGGGCCGACTGCAATGGACCCTTACCCTTGGGCGGCTCCTCAGCTTTGGCGGCGGACTTCGCTTCCGGCTTTTGAACCAGCGGGCTCGACTTCTTGAACTCGTCGATCGCCCCGCGCAGGAGCTTTTCCGTATCCGGGGACAGTGCTTTATCTTTTGCGATCGCCTGCTCGATGCCTGGGTGCGAGCTGCTCAGGAAGCGGAGCAATTCTTTTTCGAACTGCCGCACTTTGTCGACCGGAGTGTCATCCATGAAGCCATTCCCGCCGGCGAACAGCACCATCACTTGCTGGGCCACCGGCATCGGTTCGAACTGGTCCTGCTTGAGCAGCTCCTCCATCCGCTTACCGCGTTCCAACTGGTCCCGTGTCCGCTTGTCGAGGTCGGAGGCGAACTGGGCGAAGGCCGCCATGTCGCGGTACTGCGAAAGGTCGAGGCGAAGCCGGCCGGCGACCTGCCGCATCGCCTTGATTTGCGCGGCGCCGCCGACGCGAGAGACGGAGAGCCCGGTTGAGATCGCCGGGCGGATGCCCGCATAGAACAGATCCGTCAGCAGGTAGATCTGGCCATCGGTGATCGAGATGACATTGGTGGGGATGTAGGCGGAGATGTCGCCCGCCAGCGTCTCGATGATCGGCAGCGCCGTGATCGAGCCGCCGCCGTTCTCCTTGTTCATGCGCGCCGAGCGCTCCAGCAAACGGGAGTGCAGGTAGAAGACGTCGCCGGGATAGGCCTCGCGGCCGGGTGGGCGCCGGAGCAGCAGCGAGATCTGCCGATAGGCCCAGGCATGCTTCGACAGGTCGTCGTAGACCATCAGCACGTCCTTCCCCTGCTCCATGAAGAACTCGCCCATCGAGGTGGCGGCGTAGGGCGCGATATACCAGAGGGGTGCCGGCTCGCTGGCCGTCGCGGAGACGATAATCGTGTACTCCAAGGCGCCATGCTTGTCGAGCACGTCGGCCACCTGGGCGACCGTTGCGGCGCGCTGGCCGATCGCCACATAGATGCAGATGACGTCCTGCCCTTTCTGATTGATGATGGTGTCGAGCGCGATCGCGGTCTTGCCTGTCTGCCGGTCGCCAATGATCAGCTCGCGCTGCCCACGGCCGATGGCCGTCATCGCGTCGACCGCCTTGAGGCCGGTCTGCAGCGGGGTGTCCACCGGCTGCCGCGTGATGACACCAGGAGCCACCTTTTCGACGGGGGCCGTCTCCTTGGTCTTGATGGGACCCTTCCCGTCAATCGGCTCGCCGAGCGCGTTGACGACGCGGCCCACCAGCGCCTCCCCAACGGGGACCTGGATGACGCTGCCCGTGGTGCGAACCTCATCGCCTTCGCGGATTTCCTCATACGGCCCGAGGACCACGGCGCCCACCGAATCCTCTTCCAGGTTGAGCGCCATGCCGCGGACGCCGCCCTTAAACTCGAGCAGCTCCAGTGAGCGCGCGTTCCGGAGGCCGTAGATCCGTGCGATCCCGTCGCCGATTTCGGTGACGATACCGACGTCCGCCGCCAGGACGGGCACGTCGAAGTCCTTGATGCGCTGTTTGATCAGGTTGCTGATCTCGTCTGACTTGATGCCCAATGCTTTCCCCGTCCTTTAGCTCAATAATTGCTGACGCAGGCGCGCGAGTTGCGTCCGAACAGTGCCGTCCACCAGGTGATCCCCGATAAGGATCGTGGCGCCGCCGACGACCGCTGGATCGGTACTGAACGCGGCCGTGACCTTGCGGCCCAATTTCTTCGCCAGGGCTTGCTCCAAGCGCTGACGCTCCTCCTTGTCCAGGTCAATCGCCGTCGTGACGGAGGCGTGCACGATGCCGGACGCCTCGTCGGCCAGCCGGTCAAACTCTTCACGGATGCGATGCATCTCGCGAGTCCGATAGTGCTCGACGAGCAAGCGCAGCAGGTTCTCCGTTTCCGGGCGGAGCTCGGGCTTGAGAATCTGCGCGAGCTCCATGCGGCGGCCGA
>JALYYE010000059.1 GCA_030946735.1 Candidatus Dormiibacterota bacterium | reverse complement strand
AAGAACACGGGCGCGGGCATGTTCAGCCAGGGCGTCAGCCACTACCAACTCGGAACGCCGCAGCGGCGATCGGGGACGATCACCTATCCGATTTCGTACGAGATCGCAAAGACGAACCAGACGTGCCAGGGCCACATCATTTTGAGGTGGCAAGGCTTTTTTCCGGGATGGGTGTTCGGTGGCGGAACGTCGCAGTGCTCGCCACGAATCTATCCCTGAGGCTATCTGTTGCAAGACGGTCAGGTCGGGGTAGTTTAGCCAATAGAGATGGCCATCGACCACGCTCAGCCGCAGGGGGTCGTCCGCCCCAGCAAAGCCGGAGCAGCCCTCTACTCCGTTCTCGTCAATATCGTCCTGATTGGGGCGAAGCTGCTCGTGGGCCTGCTCACCGGCAGCGTCGCCATACTCGCCGATGCTGCGCATTCCTTCCTCGACCTCTCGGCGAGCATCTTCGCCTACGCCGGCATCCGCACCGCCGCCAAGCCGGCCGACGAGGACCACGCCTGGGGTCATGCCAAGGCCGAGAACATCTCGAGCCTGATTCAGATGTTCCTGCTGGGCGCGACATGCATCGCGATCGTGATCGAATCAGTCCGGCGCCTGGTGGTTCCGGGGACAGTGCGCGTCGCCTGGTACTCCTTCGTTGTCGTTCTGGCCGCCGTGGTCATCGACATCGTGGTAAGCCGCTATTTACATAGCGTCTCGAAAGCCCACGGCGGGAGTGCCGCGCTCGACGCGGACGCGCTCCATTTCGCCTCGGACTTGTGGGCGTCGCTGGCGGTGCTGGTCGGCATCACCCTGGTGGCCGTCTTCAATTTGCAGATTGCGGATCCTCTGGCCGGCATCGCGGTCGCCATCATCATCGGGACCACCGCCATCGAGCAGGGGCGCCAGACGACGCAAGTTCTGCTCGACGCCATGCCTGATCGCGAGACCCTTGCCGCGATCGACCGCATCCTGCAGAGTGATGCGCGGCTCCACGGGTACCACGCGCTTCGCGCACGCCAGGCGGGCCAGCATGTCCTGCTGGACGTCTCGGTACACGTCGATGGCAACCTATCCCTGGCCCAGGCGCACGAGGTCGGCCACGCCGTCTCGGAGCGGATCCAGCGAGAGCTACCGGTTGTCACCGACGCGGTCGTACACGTCGAGCCGGTTGACGACGAGGCCCACGGCTAAGGCGGGGATCCCCGCCCGGGTTAGGCCCCGAGTCCGCCCGAGATGTTGCAGAAGACGTTCTGCACCTGATTGCCGAGGATGATCAGCACCACGATGACAACCACCGCGATCAGGACGAGGATAAGCGCGTACTCCACCATGCCCTGACCCTCGCCACGGGTGAACGCTGGAAGGAGTCGCTCGAGGCGGAAGGGAAGTCTCATGTCTGCTTATGAAAACGTGGGACACGGCTCGCAGCTTCGGGCAAAAAGCCTTTCGTTTCTACCTTGTGATGAATAGCGGCGCTATCCTCAATCGATGGCTCACCGTTACCTTGCCTCAACCCGCGCCGGCGCGCTCGCAATTGCAGTCGTAGTATTCCTGGCCGGCTGCGGTGGCCCACCGCCGGCCGCATCGGCACCGAGTGGGAGCGCGGCTAAACCCTCCGCCTCAGCCGTGGCGGCGCAGCAAACGCTACCGCCGCTGGCAATCGATGCCATGCGGCAGCGCGACTATCCCGGCAGCGACCTGGTCATCGAACGCACGCTGGCGCCGGGTAGCAATTACCAGCAGTACGTCGCTTCATATCAGTCGGATGGACTCAAGATCTTCGCGCTGCTGACCGTACCCAATGGCGCGAAGCCCGCGAGCGGCTGGCCGGTCGTCGTTTTCAACCATGGCTACATCCCGCCGACCGTCTACCGGACGACGGAACGCTACATCGCCTACGTCGACGCCTTCGCGCGCAATGGCTACATCGTGTTCAAGCCCGACTACCGCGGCTTTGGCAGCTCGCAGGGCACGCCTGTTAGCGCCTACTACTCACCCGACGACACCGTCGACGTCCTGAACGCCGTGACCACGATGCAGCGCTACGCGAATGCCGACGCCAACCTGATTGGCATGTGGGGTCATTCGATGGGTGGCAACATCACGCTGCGGGCGCTCGTGATCGACCCTCGGATCAAAGTTGCCGTGATTTGGGCGGGGGTGACTGCGACCTACAAAGATCTGTTGGAGAACTGGCACCCGCCCGCCTCGGACAGCCCGCCGCCGTCGTTCGGCCGGGGTATGGCGCAGAAGATCATCGCGGGCAACGGGACGCCCGAGCAGAACCCAGCGTTCTGGGACTCGATCTCCCCAATGGCGTACCTCTCCGACATCACCGCGCCAATCCAGCTGCACCACGGCACCGCCGACATCGAGGTCCCGCTCCTGTTCTCGCAAACGTTGGCGAAGGATCTTCGAGCGGTCGGCAAACCAGTGGAGCTTTACACCTACGCCGGCGCCGACCACAACATCTCGCAAGGCTTCAGCCAGGCGATGGCGCGCTCCGTGGCGTTCTTCGATCGAACCCTGAAGCACTAGGGCTACGCGTCGCTTAGCAACCGGGTGTATGCCGTGGCAAGCAGCAGAATGATCACGCCATAGAGGATCTGCTTGATCGGCTCCGGTGCGTCGACGAGCGTAAG
>JALYYE010000091.1 GCA_030946735.1 Candidatus Dormiibacterota bacterium | reverse complement strand
ACGATGAGGGCGCCCACGAACACGAAGGCCAACGCGTAGAGCGGACTGAGGCGAATCCACCAGCCATCTGCCACCGCCAGGTCTCTGGGCGACATCAGCCTGGTCGGCGTCGCGCCCCGCAAGGCGTTGCCGGCGATGAAGAGCGCCAGGGTCCCGATGACGCTCCCCCAGGCAAGCCGATCCGAGCGCCGGCGCATAGCGGGAACCATTTAGGGTATTTTGCCTAGCGCATGCCAGTAACCGTTGGGCCGTCCACCCTGACGATCAACCACGACCGACAATTCCTCATTTCGCAGCCCAACGCCACGATGGCGCCGCAGGACGACGTCGGCTTCTACGCGCGCGACACCCGATTCGTCAGCGGCTACGGCGTCACCATCAACGGCCGGCTGCCGCTGCTGCTCGATGCCATCACCGTCGAGCATTTCTCCGCGCGCTACGAGTTCATGACCCCCGAGCTCCACCTCGGCCCCACCTCCGAGGAGGTTGTCGACGGCGTCCTACCGGAAGGGTCCATCGGCTTTCGCCTCGACCGAACCATCCTTGAAGGCGTCCACGAGGATTACGACCTGACGAACTATGCCAACCATCCGGTGCGGGTCCTGCTTGAAATCGGGATCGAGTCCGACTTTGCCGACATCTTCGACGTGCGAAATCACCGGCTGATCCGGCGAGGCGATCTGCAGACCACCTGGCGCCCGCGGTTGGGGGAGTTGCGCAGCACCTACCGGAACAAGAGTTTCCGGCGCGCCCTGCTGGTAAAGGTGGAGAAAGCGGGATCGAAATCCGAATACGCCAACGGCCGGCTGGTCTTCCTTTGTGAGATACCCGGCAGGGGGGAGTGGCATGTTTGTCTCAAGTGGCTGCCGGTCATCGGCCCACGGCCTGCGCGGACGCTGTCCTGCCACGCGCTGACGGCCGGCCAGCCGGGCGTGGCGCATCCGCTTCCGCCCGTCCAGCTGGAGACCAGCCATCCCACGCTACCCGCTATCTGGCGCCAGGCGATCGCGGACACCGAAGCCCTGCGCATGGTGGAAACGACCGTCAGGGGCGGCATGTTCGTCCCCGCCGCCGGGATACCCTGGTTCGTGACGCTTTTCGGCCGCGACTCACTGGTCGTCTCCATGGAAAGCATCAGCGCCTTTCCCGAGTTCGCGCTGGGCGCGCTACGGACGCTCGCCCAGGTCCAGGCAACGGACGATGACGCCGAACAGGACAAGGAACCGGGCAAGATCCCGCACGAGATCCGCTCCGGCGAGCTGGCGAGCCTGAAGCTGCTGCCCTTCGCGCCCTACTACGGCACCGCCGACGCGACGCTGCTGTTCATCATCGTGCTCTCCTATGCCTACCAGTGGTCGGGTGACGTCGCCTTGCTGCAGCGTTATCGCCGCAACGCCGAGGCCGCCCTGAACTGGTTGCTGCGCTATGGGGATCGCGACGGCGACGGATTCCAGGAGTACTTGCGGCGCTCCAGCCAGGGGATCTCCAACCAGGGTTGGAAGGACTCCTGGGATGCGATCCGGCATGCCGACGGGTCCATACCGGAGGCACCGATCGCGCTCTGCGAGCTGCAGGGCTACGCGTTCGATGCGCTGCTGCGGATGGCGGAAATCTACGAGCTGCTCAAAGAGCCGGAACGCGCCGAGGACCTGCGCGATCGCGCGCGCCGCCTCTACCAGAAATTCAACGAAGTCTTCTGGTGGGAGGCGGAGGGCACCTACTATCTCGGCCTCGACAAGGATAAGCGGCCGATGGAGACCGTGGCATCGAACGCCGGGCACTGCCTCGCGAGCGGCATCGTGCCACCCGAGCGCGCCGGGCGCGTCGTCGATCGGCTGATGGCCGACGACATGTGGAGCGGTTGGGGGATCCGAACGTTGTCGAGCAAGCACCCCGGCTACAACCCGTACTCCTACCACTGCGGGTCGGTGTGGCCGCACGACAACGCGACCATCGCCGGTGGCTTTGGCAGGGCCGGCCGGCATACCGATGCCCAGCGGGTCGCCGAGGGGATCTTCGCCGCCGCCGAGCGGTTCGACGCCTACCGGCTGCCCGAACTGTTTAGCGGGCTACCGCGGGATGCCGGAGCCTTCCCGGTTCCGTACCTGGGGGCCAACGTCCCCCAGGCGTGGGCCGCCGCGGCGGTGTTCCGGCTGGTCGCGATCCTTTGCGGGATCCATACCGTAGGGCGCACCCGGACCATGTACGTCAATCCCGACCTCCCGGAATGGCTGCCCTCGCTCACGCTCCGCAACCTCCGAGCCGGCCGGGGGGCGATGGAACTGCATCTCGAGCGGGATCGGGTCCAGGTCGTCGGCAATACCACCGGTTTCAAGGTGGTACACGGCCGGCTGCCGCGCCCCGCCCTGGTGGAAGCGCCGCTCGCCCGCGCCTGAATCAGGCTAAAGCTGGCTCTCTGTTTGGAGCCTAATGATTTCCAACAAACGGTCGCCGCTGTTGACAGGCGATCCGCTACCGTGAATGCTATACATATTCTCGGTCTGGAAGGGACCCCTGTGCGGAGGAGAGGACGGGAAATTACTGGAGGTGTTTGCATGCGTTCAACAAGGCTTGGGTTAGCGCTCGCCGCAATGGCGGCGGTGCTACTGGCGGCCTGCGGTGGTAGCAGCACTGCGGGCGGGGGAGGAGCGTCGGGAACGGTTCGATTCAGTGGATGGACGTCGACTCCGGCTGAGGACAAGCTCCTTACGGATGAGATCGCGGCGTTCCAGGCGAAGTATCCAAATATCAAGGTCACCTATGAGCCGGTCCCCAAGGACTTCAGGACCAAGCTCAAGGCCCAGCTGGCGAGCGGCACCGAGCCTGACGCGTTCTATGTAGAGCAAGGAGACGCGGCCGGCTTCATGCAGAAGCACGTCCTGCTCGACCTGCGCAACGAGATGTCCAAAACCGGCACAAACGCTTCTGATTTCGCCGGCGGGGTGCTCAGCAACTTCAAGCAGGGCGACGCGATTTACGGCATCCCGAAGGACTCCAACACGCTGGCCCTGTTCTACAACAAAGACATGTTTACGGCGGCCGGCGTGAGCCCGCCGACCAAGGACTGGACGTGGCAGGACCTGTCGGATGCCGCCAAGAAGTTGACCAAGCCGGGCCAGTGGGGATTGATCACCAATGCCGACGCTGCGCGTTGGGCGCCGATTGTCTACCAGAACGGCGGGCAAGTGCTCAACAAGGACAACACGAAGTCGATGCTGCTCGATCCCGCCACCGTCGAGGCAACCAAGTACTACCTCTCGTTCAAGCAGAAGGGGAGCGGGACCTACTCGGGCGCGCTGGGAGCCGGCATCGGTTGGCCCGGCGACGCCTTCGGCAAGGGCAAGGCCGCGATGGTTATGGAAGGTGGCTGGCTGATTCCCTTCATGAAGGCCTACCCGGACATCCATTGGGCCGCGACCGAGCTTCCCAAGGGCAAGCAGCGCGGCAACCTGGTGTTCACGGTCGGTTATTCGATCTCGGCGAAGAGCAAGAACCCGGACGCGGCCTGGACCCTGATCAACTACCTGACAAGTGTCGACAATCAGAAGACGGTTCTGCACTCCGGCTTCGCGCTTCCGACCCGGACGGCCCTGGCCAGTGATCCGTACTTCGCGGACCATCCGGCCGAGTCAGCAATCTTCGCCGGCAACGCCTACGCAAAGCCGTTCTCCTGGGGCATCAACTCGAATAAGGTCGCGGACGCGATCGGCACCGCCCTTGAGCGGATGCTGCTCAACAAGCAATCGGTCGAAGATTCGCTCAAACAGGCCGACAAAGAGGTAACCGACGCGCTGGCAAGCTAGCTAGTCGACGATGGGAGGAGGCGCCTGGGGAGGCGCCTCCTCAATTCGGAGGGAGAAGGAAGGAATGGCCGTAGGGACAACTCCGCTGGCTGAGGCCAATGCGGCATTACCGACACCGGTAAAGGCAGGCGCCCACCGACGCGGGCGACCCTGGGGCGAATGGCTCACTTCGTACGCCTTCCTGATCCCGGCCATCATCGTCATCGGCGGTTTCACGTTCGTGGCGATGGCGATGGCGATCATCATCAGCTTCTTCAAGTACGACGGCTTCACGTTCGAGTGGGCCGGCCTGCACAACTACGCGAGGGCCCTCGCCAGCGCCGACTTCCATCGGGCGCTTCTCAACGTGGTGTATTACATGGTGGTCGTCGTGACCTTCCAGACGATCCTCGCGCTGACCATGGCCCTCGTCCTCGACCGCATCATGGCTGGCCGTGGTGTCTTTCGGACCGTCTATTACCTGCCGGCGATCACATCGTCGGTGGTAATGGGGCTGATCTTCAGCTGGCTCTTCTCACCGGGCGGATGGGTCGGCAGCGTTGTGGGAATCGTCTTCCCGGGCCTGCGCCAATTCGGCTGGCTCCTCGACCCGTTAACAGCCCTGCCGGCGATCATGACGACGACGATCTGGTCGACGGCCGCCCTCTTCATGATTACCTTCGTCGCAGGCCTCCAGGACATCCCGACCCACGTTTACGAGGCGGCGAAGATCGACGGGGCCGTCGGCTGGCGATCGCTGTGGAACATCACGATCCCCCTGCTCCGGCCGACGATCTTCCTTGTGGTCGTGCTCGGTACCATTGGGACGCTCCAGGTCTTCGACCAGGTCTACGTGATGACGGATGGCGGTCCCCTGAAGTCGACTCTAACCCCGGTCTTCCTCATCTACACCAACGGCTTTCGAGATTTCAGCTTCGGGCTGGGGAGCGCCGAAGCGTTCATCCTCTTTGCGATCATCTTCGCCTTCACCCTGATCCAGCGCCGTTTTATCGACACCACGGTCGAGTACTGAGGAGCGAAGATGGCAGCGATTACCGTCGACAAGGTGACGCAACAACCTAGCCCCCGCGGAGCCATCGTCGCCAAGCAGGTCGCGCTCTACGTCGCGATGACGCTTTTCGGCCTGCTCATGCTGGGCCCGTTCATCCTCGCCATTTTCGGTGCCTTCAAGAGCACTGTCGAAGTCAACTCCTACCCGCCGACGTTGCTCCCACAGATCTGGCATCCCGAAAACTTTGTCGACGTGGCCAGGCTCTTTCCGTCGTTTCCTCGGTGGTTTATCAATAGCGTCGGGCTCTCGGTGACAGTCACCGCGCTCAACGTCTTCTTCTGCGCGCTGGCGGGGTACGCGTTCGCGCGTTTGAACTTCCCGGGACGGACGGTCCTGTTCCTTGCCGTGCTCGCCACCTTGATGATCCCACTCCAGGTGACGCTGATCCCGAAGTTCCTCATTCTGAAGCAGTTTGGATTGATCAACACCTATCCGGCCGTCATCCTGCCCAACATCTCGACGGCCGCGGGCATTTTCTTGATGACGCAGTTCATGAAAGCCATCCCGCATGAGCTGGAGGAGGCGGCTGTCATCGATGGAGCCAGCAAATGGACGGTGTTCACGCGTCTGGTGCTGCCGCTCTCCGTCCCCGCAATGACCGCGCTCGCCATCTTCAGCTTCCAGGGCCAATGGAACGATTTCCTCTGGCCGCTCGTCGTCCTCAACGACCCGACGCTCTTCACCCTGCCCTTGGGCATCGCCGGGTTCTCGACTGAACACATATCAAATACGAACTGGGTGCTGGTCGCCTCGATCTTCACCACCATCCCGATGGTGATCCTGGTGTTTTTCTTCCAGCGCTTCATCATCAAGAGCGTCGCGACAACCGGCGGCAAATAGGGAAGGCGCCGCTCACGATCAAGTGATGCCGTGCCTGCCTGCCTCAGGCGCGGCAAGGCAAGGACTACGTCGCATCTATTTCCCGAAGTACCTTTGCACTTGAGGATTATTGGCCGCAATGCCTGAGATTAGCCCTGAGCGGCTCCGGTCCACCTTCGACGAAGCAGCAGAGCTGTACGAGCGCGCGCGCCCAGGCTATCCGGCCGAGTTGTTCGACGATCTGGCCGCCAGCGCGGGCCTCCGTCCGGGAGCTCGCGTATTAGAGATCGGCGCAGGAACCGGCAAGGCGACGCTGCCGCTTGCCGAGCGGAACTACCAGGTCACGGCCATCGAGCTGGGGCCAAACCTCGCTTCGGTGGCACGTCGAAACCTGGCCCGCTTTCCCAAGATCGCTGTCATCGTGGCGGCATTCGAGGACTGGCCGTTGCCACCCGAGCCCTTCGACGCGGTCGTCTCGGCCACGGCGTTTCACTGGCTCGATCCGTCCGTGCGAGTCACCAAGGCGGCGGACGCCCTCCGGCCGGGCGGCGTGCTTGCCACGATCGCCACGCACCACATTGACGGAGGCGATGCGCAGTTCTTCGTCCACGTCCAGGACTGTTATCGGCGCTGGTTCCAGGAGCCCCCACCGAACCCTTCCCCAAAGCGCGGGGGGATCCCAAGCCGGCTGCCAAGCGCGGCGGACATTCCGCGGGATGTCGGCGAGCTCGAACAATCGGGACGGTTCGAGCCCCCCACCTTCCGCCGATATGAGTGGGAGCAGCCTTACTCGGCGGAGGAGTACATCGACTTGTTGAGCACGTATTCGGATCACCGGGCGCTCGAGGAGGCCGCGCGACGACATCTGCTCGACTGCATCTCTCAGCTCATCGCTGAGCGATACGGCGGCCGGATCCGGAAACGCTACCTCAACGAGTTACGGATCGCTCGAGTCAGCTGATGCGACGGAGGCGGGCAGCGCCGATCCGGGAATCGGCCATGCCGTAGTAGACATCAGCCTCGCCGCCATCACGCACATCGATGGCGGTTGGGAAGACGACGTTTGGGACGGTTCCCTCCCGTTCCTCCTTCGTCTCCGGCTCGAGCAGCGGGACCGGCGAGCGGGACAGAACGCGGCTGACATCCTGAGGATCCAGCACCATCGCGCCGGCGACGTAGCGCACCGGGTCGCGCGGTCCGGGATGGGCATCCATGCGGGCGGTTACGCCGTGGTAGACGATCAGCCATCCCTCCGGGATGCGGATCGGTGGGGTGCCACCGCCGATCTTGGTCGCTTCCCACGGCTGCTGCGGCTGCGCCACCTGCCGGTGCTGGCCGAGTCGAGTCAGGGCATGCAAATCACTCATGACCGCCTCAGCGGGAGCGAACGATACCCATATGCTCTGTCGTTCATCCGTCACGCCCACCGGGAGCGGCCGGCCTGCGTTCGGGCTAATCCAGGACAGGTTCCACATGGGGCGGTGCAGCATGGCATAAGCGGGCTTGCCGTCCGGGCCGGGCACGGGGTCCGGGAAGAACATCGCGTCTTTGTTGGGGTAGAGGTTCAAGTCCGTCCGCAGGGACGGCTGGTAGTCGAACGACAGCGGGCCCAGCCGCTCCCACGTCGCCAGGTCGCGGCTCACGGCGAGCCCGATTCGGGGACCGAGCGGGCCGTAGGCGGCATAGGTCATCACGTAGGTATCCAGGCTGTCGACGAAGGTGATCCTGGGGTCTTCGACGCCTGCGGTGATTGGGTTCTGCTCCCAGGCCTCGTCAGGTTCCAGGACGACCCCGAGCCGCTCGACGCCCGCGGGCTGTCCGCCCTCGTCAAAAAGGACACGCGCGCGCCCGATCCGCGAGAAGTTGCCCCGGGCCACCAGCCGAGGGAAGAGGTAAAGCTCGCCATCGCGCCCCCGTGCGGTTGCCGGGTTCAGGACACCCTCCACTTCCCGGGGCTCGCCGGGTAACGGCTCCATCACGATGCCGAGGCGCTCCAGCCGGTATGGCGGCGCCTTCACCGCCATACCGCTGCCCGCCTCCGGATACGTCACTCTCCGGATGCGATCGTGTAGCCGAACGCGAGGACAGGCACCGTGCCTTCGTTCCCGCCCTGGTGGCCCTGACCACCATGGCCACCGTCCTGATTGTCCTCGCCCTGGTGGCCCTGACCACCATGGCCACCGTCCTGATTGTCCTCGCCCTGATCGACCAGATGGCCATTCCGATCGTAAACGAGGACCACCCAGTTACGCGCCGGCGTCGGAAGGGCGACCTGAGATTCGTGATCGGTGAGGCTCTTGTATACGGCCAGGGTCGCCCCGTTACCGTCGTCGAGGACCTTGCTCTCGATCACCGGCTGCCACAGAATGGCGTCGATCTTTGCATGGGTGCGGCCGTTGCCGGCGTATTTCAGCGTGACGGTGTGCGGGCCGGCCCTCAGGCGTTGCGGCACCGCCAGGCTATCGATCCAAAGGTAATCGGGATTCGGCGAAACGCCCTGGGTGCCGGCGCCACCCTGATTGTCGCGGCCTGCCCGAATACCATCCACAGTGACCGTGACGCCGACGGAGTCGGGCCGCCCCATCTGCTTGTCGAAGACGATATAGACGAGGTAGCGTCCGTCCGTGGGGGCGGTCACCGACAAGCGATCGCTGCCGCCCGCGGCGAGATCCGCGTATTGACCGTTGCTCCAGAGCGCCTCGCCGGTCCAGGCGGACGCCGGCGTCACCACCGAGGCCGCGCCGCTGAGCGCGCCAGATTCCGCTTCGACCTTCTGATATGTCGTCTGTGCCCGGAGCCGGTGATAGCCGAGATAGCCTCGAGCCACCGGGTCATTGACCACGTTCATGAGGGCGAGCAATCCCTCGATGGTGGATTCCGCTCCGGAGTTCCGATTGATGCCGCCGTCTCCATTGAGGCCGTCGTAGACGACGCCGGTCGCCGGTTGATACATCGCCACCCCGGCCCGGTTATTGCCAAAGAACCAGGTCGCGGCGATACCCGCCCATCGGCGATAGGCATCGTTGCCCGTAGCCCGACCTAAGAAGAGAAGCCCATCGACGGTGGTCTCGGCGCCATAGGCGATCTGGGATAGATCGTCCGGGGCAGGCAGGAGGCCGTTGATGGCGCCGAAGGAGAGCTGTTGGTGCGTCTCGAAGGAATTCGCGTCGCGCTCCGCGGGGGAGAGCCACTCGCGATGTCCGAGCTGGGGTCCCGCGGTGGCAAGGGCCATCAGCATGTGCGCGCCCCACGCATGCCAGAGGCTCACCGATCCGGTGTAGGGCATGAGCGCCTGCCACGCCCAGTCCCGGAAGCTGCCGAGGCGAAAGCCGGCAATACCATTCCCAAACGCCACCCCAAGCTTGTGCGCCTCAGCCTTGCCGGTGGCCGCGTAGTAGGCGCCCAACCCGAGTAGTGCCTCCGAGGACGCGTCGGCGCCGTCGGCGATGAACCACGCCGGCACGCGATACCCATGTAGCGTGCGGTACTGGCCGCTGTTGGGCGTGACGAGCTCTGCGTCGAGCTTGGCCAGTGCCAGGTCCATCCGAGCGGCGAGCGCACTCGCAAAGCTCGGGTCAACCGTGCGGAACGTCACGTAGCCCTCGCCCAGCGCCCAGATCGAGCGGGCCAGCCAGAAGGAGGCGCCCGAATCCGCGGGGTTCGGCGAATCGGGCGGCGTTGGGGTGAGATTGAGTGCACCGCCGGGCTGCATCCAGAGCACGAAGTTGCCGGCGTTCGGGCCGGTTGCGGTTTGCATATACATCACGAAACGCAGCGCTCCGCGCGCCAGCGTCAGGCTGTGCTGGTCGTGGTAATAGCGGTAGTGCGTCAGGTACGCGACCGCCGCCCGCGTCACGTCGTCGGTATCGAAAGCCCCCTGTCCGTACGTGTTGGTGGCGGCATTGTACGACCCGCCCCCGGTCCGGGTGTAAGTCCCGGTGCCGGAATCGTAATTCGCGTAAACCCACCAGGTATCGATCGCGGTCCCGGGCTCGGTCGTGCTGTGCCCGGCCGGAGGCGTGGCCGGGTACGGCACCGAATCATGCAAAAAGTCGAGGTGAGCGAGGTTGACCACAGACGGCGCAACGGATCGGACATTGCCCTGCGCACCGGCCGAAATCCCGCCGATCGCGCCGATCACCAGTACAGGAACCGCCACCAGCGCTGCTCGTAAACGCATGACCGTTCTCCTTTCTAGCCCTTCACACCCGAACCGATCGAGGACGCGATGAACTGCCGCTGGAATATCAGGAAGAGAATGACCACCGGTATTGCCAGCACCGTGGCCCCCGCGAGGATCGTTCCGTACGGGTTGGCAGCCCGCTGGGCGACCGTCGAGATGTAGTTGGCCAGCGCGACCGCCAGTGGTTCGAGGTCCAGTCTCTTGGTGATCAAGAAGGGCCAGAGGAATTCGTTCCAGGGACCGATGAACGTGATCAGCGTCGCGGTCAGGATCGCGGGCCTGGTCAAGGGCGCGACCACCCGGGTGAGGATCTTAAGCTCGGAGGCGCCGTCGATGCGCGCCGCCTCTAACATCTCACTGGGAATTTGCATAAAGAACTGGCGGAAGATGAAGACCGCTGTCGGGTTGATGGCGAATGGCAGGATCATCCCCAGCAGCGTGTCGCCGAGGCCGAAGTTTCGGGCGATCAGCACGTACAACGGGATCATGAGCAACTGGAACGGGAGCACAAGTAACAGAATCAGGGTGTAGAAGAGGGCCTGCCGTCCACGGAAATGAAGCTGGGCCAGCGCATATCCGGCCAGCCCGCCAAACACCAGCGTTCCGAGGAGCACGCCACCCGTAAAGAGGCCCGAATTGATGAGCGTCCTTGCGAGATTGATGGCGCTGTTGATGGCGACAAAGTTGTCGAGAGAGAGGCTGCCTGGATTCGGGAAGGCGCCTGAGATGTTCGGGTTCGGCTCCCGCTGCAGGGCGCTGACGACCATGTAATAAAAGGGGAACAGGAACACGATCGCCCCAAGGAAAAGCGCGATGAGCCGCACCCACGGTACTGACCCCTTTTTTCGAGGCTCGGGCGGTCCCTGCGTTTCAACCGGCTGCACTCGCGTCCCGGCCATCTCGGTCGTGGCGGAGGCCATGGCTACGGCCGCTCCAGGACGAAGCGGTTGATGCCGGAGATGATCAGGACTCCGATGGCAAGCAGTAGCCCGATCGCGGCCGCGTAACCAGGATGGTTCTGCTCAATGCCGAACCGGTAGATCAAAAATACCGGCGAGACCGACTGGTTATCCGGGCCCCCGCCCCCGGTCAGGAGGTAGGGCTCGGTGAAGAAGTTGGCCCCGGTAATGACGGCGGTGACGATGACCAGCAGCGTCGCCGGCCTAAGTCCTGGCACAGTCACCGCAAAGAAGCTCTGGATGGGGCTGGCGCCGTCCACCTTTGACGCCTCATAGAGCTCCTTGGGGATAGTCTGTAGGGCGGCGAGATAGACCAGGATGTAGAAGCCAAGCCCCTTCCAGGTGACGTAGAGGGCGATGATCGGCATCGCCCAGAGGGCGTTGATGAGGAAGGACGGGTTGGGCGCGAGCGGCCCGATGATCTTATCGACCAGGCCGAAGCCGCTGAACAGCCAGAGCCAGATGCCCACCGCCGCCACGCTCGCGGTGATGTAGGGGACGTAGTAGGCGGCGCGGAAGAAGGTGCGGAACCGGATCGCAGCGTTGAGCGCGGTGGCCAGCACCATGGACAAGCCGACGGTCAGTGGGACGTTGATCACTAAAAAGATGACCACGTTTCGGATGGCGATGTGGAACAACGGATCCTGCAGCACTCGGGCGTAGTTCGCCAGCCCCACGAAGGGGCGTTCGACCTCGGCCCCCGGCGCGGAAAAGAAGTAGTCGAAGAACGACATGTAGATCGCGTAGAAGAACGGGTAGGCGTAGATCCCTACCAGGTAGATCACGAAGGGGGCGGCAAACAGGTACCCGATCGGGTGTTCCCCAAGCAGGCTCCTCAATCGGGTACGGGGTGCGCGCGCTCGAACGGCCGCCGCCACTGCCACGTTAGTCCCTTCGGATTACGACTTGACGAGCGTCTTGATCTGGTCGGACGCGCCCTTGAATGCCTCGTCGATGCTTTGGCTGCCGAAGATGACCGACTTCGAATACGCGGCCCTGAAGTCCTGCCACATTTCCACCGAGTTCGGCACGTTCGGGACTTCCACCGAGCGTCCGGCCTGGTCGGCGAACGACTTGTAGTCAGGGTGAGCTGAGAAATAGCTCGGGAAGGCCGACGCAACGTCGTTGCGCATCGGCAGCTGACCCGTCAGGTCGAGCAACTTGCCGTCGCTCTCCTTGCTGACGGCGAACTTCAGGAACTCCCATGCGGTACCCCGACTCTTGCAGCTCGAGTACATGCCGATGGACTTCTCGTCGGAAAAGGTGTGGATGGCGCTCGCATCCATCCCATCCTTGGTCGGAACCGGGGCCACGCCCCATTTCACCTTGCCGCCATAGACGGGAATCGCCCACGGCCCCACGATCGCCATCGCGCTCTGGGCGGTGGCAAAGGCATCGCCTTGGGCCGCTTCCTTGGGGACGAGGCCCTTTGTATAGAGCTGCTTCCAGAAGTTGGCGACCGCCAGACCGTCGGGGCTGTTGAACTGCGGTTCCCCTTTCTCAACCAGCTGCTTGCCCTTGGTTTGGGCGATGAACAGCGGATAGTAGTCGAACCAGGGTTGGTAGAACTCCGAGGTCGGCGCCGGCCAGATCGCGGCCTTGGCGCCGCCTTTGCTGACGACGGCCTGGGCGGTGCTCAGGAACTGGTCATACGTCTTGAGCGGCGGGTTGGTCGCGTCGATGCCCGCCTTCGTGAAGATATCCTTGTTGTAGAAGATCATCACCGGGTTGCCCTTCCAGGGCATCTGGTAATAGCTGCCATCGGGAGACTTGTACTGCGCGGCTCGGTCACCCGTGCGTCCATCGATGAAGGAGTTCCCGTCGGAGAAGCTGCTCAGGCTGACCAGACCGCCTTGTTTCTGGAACTGGGAAACGGCCGCCGGGGCCGTGTTGAAGATGAGGCAGGGGGTCGTGCCGGCGGTGATAGCGGCTCCAATCACTTCCTCCGAACTCTTCCCGGCCGGGATCTGCTCGGCGGTTACCTGCTCGCTCGAATGGCTCGTGTTCCAGGCAGCGACAACCGCGTCACCCCACTTCACCTCTTCGGCGTTGTTGGAGTACCAGATCTTGATCGAACCCTTTGTGCTGCCCGATGCGGCCTGGCTGCTGCCTCCACACGCGGCAAGGCCGAGACTCAGTGCAATGCTGGCGGCGAGGACACCATGGCGTGTGGTAAACATCAGTACCCTTCCTTTAGAGTGCCAGCCTCTATAAGTCGCGTCTCGCCGGACGAGGCAAAGCTCCCTCGATTCAACAGTAGCACTGTAGATGTGTTTCAGCTAACCCTTCGATCTCAGCGTTCATCAGAATGAATGATTCAACGCGGCTCGTCCCCGGTCGCTTGGGACTTGGCATGGTCGGCTGCGGTCGCTTTGGCGAATTCTGTCTAACCGCATTTGCGACCATCCCGAGTCTGGCGCTGATCGGCGTGACCGACCGGGACCAGCGCCGGGCGGAGGCAACCGCCGGGGCCTTCGGTGTCGCCGCTTACTCGGACTACATGGCTCTGCTCGCTGACCCGCGTGTCGAGGTGGTCGCCATCAACACGCCGCCGGCGCTGCACGCCTCAATGACCATCGCTGCCGC
>JALYYE010000026.1 GCA_030946735.1 Candidatus Dormiibacterota bacterium | reverse complement strand
GTGTTCGGTGCGCCGGGCTCCCCTGGTTTCGTGGGGGGCGCCTCGAGAGCCGCAAGCGCGCGCGCCCAGGGGATTGCTTCGTGGCCGTAGATATCGAGGTTCTTCTGTTCCATTCCTTGCCTCCTTTTGCAACCTAAGACTGGCAGGCGAAGTCAAATTCATCGGCGAGTTGTTTGCGGACGGGCCTGTATATTCCGTGAAACCAGTGAAACGCGTCCACTACGCGTGGATCGTCGCCGCGGTGACCTTCGTGGCGCTCATGGGGGCGGCGGGATTTCGCGCCACGCCCGGCGTATTGATCGTTCCCCTCGAGCATGAGTTCGGGTGGAACCGGGCGATCATCTCCGTCGCGGTCTTCATCAACCTGCTCCTGTTCGGGTTGACCGGGCCGTTCGCCGCCGCGCTCATGAACCGCTTCGGCATCCGCACCGTAACGGTCGGCGCGCTCATCACGGTGGCGTCGGGCGCGCTGCTGACCACGGTGATGACGGCTCCCTGGCAGTTGTACCTTCTCTGGGGCGTGGTCGTGGGCCTCGGCACCGGCTGCATGGCGTCGGTGCTGGCCGCCACCGTCGCCAGCCGCTGGTTCGTCCAGCGTCGCGGATTGGTCATCGGCGCCCTGACGGCGGCGGGCGCGACGGGCCAGCTCATCTTTCTACCTTTCCTCGGCTGGCTGGCGCAGAACCGCGGCTGGCGCAGCGCAGCGATCACGGTCGGCATCGCGGCCCTCGCGGTCGTGCCGATCGTGGCGCTCTTTCTCCGCAACCGCCCGGCCGACCTCGGACTCCGTGCCTACGGCGCGACCACGGCCGACACGGGACCGCTCGCGGTTGGGAACCCTATTGGGAACGCATTTCGCGGGCTGGCCCTCGGCGCGCGCTCGCGCGATTTCTGGTTGCTCTCGGGCAGCTTCTTTATCTGCGGAGCGTCGACCAACGGCCTCATCGGCACGCACCTGATCCCGGCCTCGATGGACCACGGCATGGCCGAGGTGACCGCGGCCAGCCTGCTGGCCCTGATCGGGGTCTTCGACGTAGTGGGGACGATCGTGTCCGGGATCCTGACCGATCGATTCGATAGCCGTTGGTTGCTGTTCTGGTACTACGGTCTGCGCGGCCTCTCGCTGCTCTTCCTGCCATACGCCTTTGGGACCGCATACTTCGGGCTGATTCTCTTCATCGTCTTTTACGGCCTCGATTGGGTCGCCACCGTGCCACCCACCGTCCAGCTGGCTCGCAAGATTTTCGGCCAGCAGAACTTCACCATCGTCTACGGTTGGATTTTCGCCGCCCACCAGTTGGGCGCCGCCTCGATCGCCCTCGCGGCCGGCGCGGTGCGGACCTTCTTCGGTGACTACCAGCTGGCCTTCATGAGCTCGGGCCTCCTCTGCCTGATCGCGGCCGGCCTGGTGCTTCGGATCGTGCGCATGCGCCGAGCGGAGGGACCGGGCTTGCCGGCTCCGTCCGAAGCGCCGGCCTACTCCTGAACTTGGGCCGGCGACTCGTGGTCGTCGGCCTGGCCCTCGTCCTGGCCCTCGCCCCGCGCGCGGCCTGGGCGCACGCGGTCCTGCTCGCCGCAGACCCACCGCCTGATGCCGTACTCGGCGCACCGCCCGCGACCGTTTCGTTGACCTTTTCCGAAACCGTCATTCCGGCCGGTAAGGCGATCCAGGTCTTCGGTCCTACCGGACATCAGCTGGCTGGAACGACACGCGTTGCCGGCCACCTCCTGACGGCGCCCATGAGTACGGCCGAGACCGGTGAGGGGACCTACGTCGTCATCTGGCAGGCATTGGCGTCGGACACCCATCCGTCGCGCGGAGCATTCCGTTTTGTCGTCGGGCGGCCGAGTGACAATCCGTATTCGGCGGCAGTCTCGGGTGCTGCGATCGGCACCGCCACGCCAATCGGATTCGTTCTCCAGGCGCTGGCGCGCTGGATTCACTTCTTCGGCTTCGCGCTGACCTTCGGGACGATCGCGTACCAGGTTGCGACGCGGCGAGACGCACGTCTGCGCCGGCAGGTTGTCGCCGGGGTGGTGTTGTTGATCGCCGCCGAACCGGTGGCGCTGGTGGCGCAGCTTGCCAGCCTGTCCTTCGATGGCGACACCGCCATCGCCCTGCTCGCCTCCCCTTTCGGCCGGCTCCTCGGTCTGCGTCTGGGCGTTGCGCTGCTTGTCTGGGCGCTGCTTACCCTCGAGTCGCCATGGCCGGTGCTCGGTCTCGGCGCGGTGATGGCGCTGATCGATGGCGCGAGCGCACACGCGATTCCGGGCCTTCCTGGTGCCGGCCTGCTGCTCGATGCCGTCCATGTCGCGGCCATGGGACTTTGGGTTGGCGGGCTCGCGGCATTTCTGTTTGCCGCCGATCGGCGCTTTCGACCCTACGCGGTTGGAGGGTTAGCGATCGCGATTGCCAGCGGGCTCCTCCTCGCCGTTGCCCACCTGGGATCGCCGGCCGCCCTCGTGACGAACGGCTACGGGTGGGTTCTCGTTATCAAGGCCGCCATTGTCGCGACCGCTATCGTGATCGCCGTGGTCGGCCGTCGCAGGCTCGAGGCGGCCGCCGCTGCCGTCATCATGGTTCTTGCCGCTCTACTGATTTCGCTGCCACCACCCCGCTAACCATGTCGATTCAGCCCAAGGCCGTTCGTCTAGGAGGAAGAAGATGTCAACCGAAATTCCGCCGGTTGGACCAAAACACGACGCCGGCACCGCCACCGCGCTGCAGATCCTGGCGACGGAGCACTGGAGCCTTCTCGCGACCCGCGCGCTGACCTACAACGAAGCCCTGAGCCGGGCAACCATATTCCTGGCCATACTGTCCGGCGTGTTGATCGCCCTTGCCTTGGTCGCGCAAGCAGACCATTTCGGCGCCATCTTCATCTCGATCGCGATCCCCTTGCTCGCACTCGTCATGTTCGCCGGCCTCATCACCATCTCGCGCCTGACCGTGCTCAACGGAGATGACTACCGGTGGGTGATCGGAATGAACCGGCTCCGACGCGCCTACATGGAGTTCCACCCGGAGCTCGAGCAATACTTCATCACCAGCCCATACGACGATCTCCCCGGCGCGCTGCGGACGCTTGGCATCGAGGACGTAAGAGCCGGTCGACGGTTGGGCTCGATCTTCCATGTGCCTCAGACGCTACCTGGGATGCTGACGGTGATCGTCGCCGCCGTCGCGGGCGCCATCGGGGCTCTGGGCGCTCTCGCTATCGCCATTCCCCCATGGGTTATCGCGCTGGCGGCTGGCGTTGTCTTCGTACTCGCCCTGCTGTTGATGGGAATTTGGAACCGCAGGTCGATCAAGCGCTTGCCGCCGAGCCTCGAGCCCAGGTTTACATCGCCCCGCGCTGGCTAGCGGCGATCGACCAGGAATCAGGAGCCGGCGAGCCGCTCGACAACAGGGGCGAAGGCGCGGTAGTCGTCGCCAATCAAGATGTGGCTGATCTGCAGCCGTTCGCGCAGCATCTGGAACTTTTCGACGAGGCTGTCGACGCTACCGATGAACATGTGCGGGGACTCGAGAATATCGAGCTCCGACACGTCGATACCGAAGTTCCGGCGGATCTGGTCGGCGACATCACGCGCCACGGAGCGGCTCTTATCCGTGACTTTCGCCGAGTGGGCCGATAGCGAAGGGTAAGTGTTGATCTCGAGCTGGTCGAAGCGTGGACCGGCGGCTTGCTTGATGATGGCGATCTTCTTCTCACTACCCGCGAGCATGCAGCCCACCACGTCTGGCTTCCCATCCGGCAGGACGCGAGGCGCGATGCCGACGATCTGGGCGTTCTGCGCGGCGAAGCGCAGCAACTTGGGGCTGCCGCCGCCGACCAAGAACGGCGGATGCGGGCGCTGCAGGGGACGGGGCAGGTCCTCGAACCCCGTGACCCGGTAGAAGCGACCCTCGAAGTCAATCGGGCCATCGGCGAAGAGACCCTTCATGATGGTGACCGACTCAGCAAGCCGGTCGATCCGGGTTACGCCGGGATCGAAGGGAATGCCCGCACCCTCGTACTCAGGCTTGTTCCAGCCGGCCCCGATGCCAATCTCCAGCCGCCCTTCGCTGAGCCGATCGAGCGTCGCCAGCTCCTGCGCGAGAACGACCGGATGACGCAGGTCGTTGTTGAAGACGAACGTCCCGAGCCGCAGGGTCGAGGTCACAGCGGCCGCCACGCTCAGCGCGGAGATGGGAGCGAATTGACCTACCAGGTGGTCGGACAGCATCACGGCCGAATACCCGAGGCGTTCGACCTCGCGGACCGCGTCTACGAACTCGGCGCGGGTCTCCGCGCGAACTGCGCTGGCGAATCGGAACGGTCGCATCTCGATCATTGTCACAAAGAGGGACCGACGAGGCGTATACAGGACGACGGCATGGAGCACGCCGCCGACCCGGACCTGGTTCGGGACGCGAAGCGCGGTGACGAGTCGGCGTTCACCTCGCTGCTGCGGCCTTCGCTGGAACCTGCCTATCGGCTGGCGGTCGGCATGCTCCAGGACCGTCAGCTCGCGGAAGACGCGGTCCAGGAGGCGGCAGTGAAGGCGTGGCAAAAGATCCGCCAGCTTCGAGAAGGCACCGAGATGCGACCGTGGTTTCTCGGCATCGTCGCCAACGAATGCCGCACGACGCG
>JALYYE010000024.1 GCA_030946735.1 Candidatus Dormiibacterota bacterium | reverse complement strand
TGCCTCCCCCGCTGGCGGGGGAGGGCAGGGTGGGGGTTCCAATTCGTGCGATCTCTTCCCAGAGATGCAGGGCTGCCTTTCGCCCGAGGTAGAAGCTGTCCAGGTCGAGACGCTCGTTGGGAGCGTGGGCAAAGCTGTCTGGCAGGACGAAGCCGACTAACAGACAGGGTGCCTCGAGCAGTCTCCCCATCACATCGACGGCGCCGATCGATCCGCCGGCGCGGATCAGGGCCGGATCCTGCCCATACACCGTCCGCAGCGCCTTCCGCCCAGCGCCGATGAGAGGATGGTCGACCGGGGTGATCCACGGGTCGCCGTGGCCGCTGAGCTCGGTGAGGCTGACTCCGACCGTCTTTGGTGAAACCTCGTCGATGTAGCTCCGCACGGCCTCGGTGACGGCCTTTGGATCCTGATCGGGGACGAGGCGGCAGCTGAACTTCGCGGCGGCCCATGCCGGGATGATCGTCTTCGCGCCCGGTCCCTGATAGCCGCCCCAGATCCCGTTGACGTCGAGGGTGGGGCGCGCCCAATTGCGCTCGGTCGGGGTGAAGCCCGCCTCGCCGGCCAGCGCCCGAAGGCCATAGGTCCGCTTCAGCTCCGCCTCATCAAAGGGGACGCGGGCGAACTGTCGGTGCTCCTCGTCGCTGAGCGGTCGAACGCCGTCGTAGAAGCCGGGAACCAGCACATGCCCTCCCGGGTCCTTCAGCCGGACCAGGATCTCCGCCAGGGCCTGGGCCGGGTTGGGTGCGATGCCGCCGAGGTTGCCGGAATGCAAATCGGTGTTGGCCGCCTCCAGCCGCAGCTCGAAGTAGAGGAGGCCGCGCAGCGCGTAGGTGATGGCAGGAAACCCCTTCGCCACCATCGCCGTATCACTGATGACGCAGTAGTCCGCCTTGAGCCGGTCCCGGTTGGCGCGCACGAATGCCTCGAAATTCGGGCTGCCGATCTCTTCTTCGCCTTCGGCGATGACCTTCAGATTGAGGGGCAGCTCGCCGGTCGTGCGAAGCCAGGCATGAATCGCCTGCCAGTGCAGCGCGATCTGTCCCTTGTCATCGGATGAGCCGCGCCCAAAGAGGAGCCCGTCCTGCTGCTGTGGCTCAAATGGGGGCGAGGTCCAGAGGTCGAGCGGATCGACCGGCTGGACGTCATAGTGACCGTAGAGCAGGACGGTTGGCTTGCCCGGCGCCTTGAGCCAGTCGGCATAGACGACCGGATGCCCGGCTGTCTCGATGACCTCGGCGTTGTGCAGGCCAATCCGCTGATACTGCTCGGCCAGGTGGCCGGCGGCCCGCCGGACGTCACCCGCGTGCTCGGGTTGGCTCGAGATGCTGGGGATCCGAAGAAACTCTTCAAGTTCCTTCAGTCCCTGGTCGCGGGTGTCTTCAAGGAATTCTTCAGGCGCGATCACTGCGGGGGGCTCGCTACTTAGTAGATAAAGCCCAACAGGTCCAGTCCGGCCGTGGACTTGATCGTCCGGTAATCGACCCGGCCCCACCCACCGTAGTTCATCTCGGAGATCGTGAAGGAACCGTCCCCATTGACGGACTCGACGTAGGCCACGTGACCGACCGGCGATGCCCAACTGATGCCCTGGACCATGATGGCGCCCACCATGGGTACCTGCCCTTCGGCGAAGCCGAATTGCTGCGCGTTGTACCACCACTGCCAGGCGTTGCCATTCCACGGGACATAGCGCTTGTGCGCCACCCACCAGGTGCAATACCCGTAGGGGAACTTCCCTCCGGACCCGGCGGCGGCGGGCGCGTTGCTGTAGGTAATGGTGTAGTTCGTCACCTGTGGGCCGAAGCGGTTCCAGGTCACCGAGCGGACCGTCTTTTTGCCGACGCCGGGATCGGCGAGCGCCGGTCCGACGCCATCGGGAAGCATCAGCATGGTGCCGGCCTTGAGGTGGTCGGGGTCACGAATCATGTTGAAATCGATGATGTCCTGGACCTTGACGTGATACTGGATGGCCAGGGCGCTCAACTGGGTGTTCGACTGGATCTTGACCAGAATGCCGTTGACGGGAGGTACCACCAGTCGCTGCCCCTGGACAACGCTTGTTACGTCCGCGAGGTTATTGGCCCAGCGCAGTGTATCCAGCGTTAGTCCGTAGCGCCCGGCGACGGTCTGGACGGTGTCGCCCGGCTTGATGGTGTAGTAGGCGACGTCGCGCCGGACCGGCGTGTCCACACTGGAAGCGCTCATCTTCATGATGAAGCCACCCTGACTGAGCACCACGTCGTCGACGTGCGTGGTCCGCAGTGACACCGAAGGGGTGGGATTCGCGCCGTAGGCAGTGTCAGTGTGGAGTCGGTCGAAGGCTGTCAGTACCGGAATTACGGCCGCCGCTAACAGTACAAGCGTGTGCGTTAAAAACCGGCTCTGTGCCAGATCACTTCCCCCGTGATAGCCCGAGTTGGTTTTTCAGGATGGTAGCACAGCTTAGGCCGGCGCAAGTGTTCGGGACGGCTGCCACCAAAGGTGCAAGCGGGCAAGGCGTGACAAAAGTGTGAAAATGTAGCACAGTAGCGGCTAGCGCTCAGGAAGCGCACCAGGCAGGGCGTCGAATACGAATCCGGGCAGGAAGGGGCCCACGGAGGCAGCGTTTGGGGTTCGATAGGGCGGGCGGAACAAGCCCAGGCCTTAACAGTTGTAAAGACTTCGGTAGGACTGTGAACTCACGACCCTCGGTGGCCGCCAGTCGGAGCCGTGGGCGTAGAGTAGCGGTCCTACTGCTCAGCCTGGCTGGGGTGCTCGGCCTGCTCGTGGCTCCGGCCGGCGTTTTGGCCGATACGCCCAGCGCGTCGCCCTCCGCCTCACCCAGCCCACGCCCGTCGGTAAGTCCTGCTGGAACCCCGGCCGCGGCCATCCCCTCGCCCTCGCCAAGCGCTTCCCCGGCCGGCCCGCAGCTCCACAACAAACAATCCCAGGGCCAGCTGATTGGCGCCCTCACGGCCTCCGAGGCCCACGCGCTGATGCTGGAGAAGTCGCTGAACCAGTCGGAATTGAGCCTGATCGCGCTCGGCCAGCAGATTCTCGACGCCGAAAAGCAGGTCTCCCAGCTCGATACTCGGATCGGCGCCATCACCGTGCAGCACGAGCAGGTGAGCGCCAGGCTGCAGGCCGACCGCACCCAACTCGCCACCATTGTCCGCCGTCTCTACAAGCACCAGGACAACTTCTTTGTCAGCCTGGTTCGGTCCGGCGGCTTTGCCGGCCTGCTGAGGACTGTCGGGTACAGCGACGTGGTCGTCGACCGTGAACGAAATCTGATTCGGGCGGTCCAGGCTGACGACGTGGCCCTCGAGCACGCGCAGGCGACACTGCAGCGCAGCCGCCAAACCAAGAAGGACACCCTTTCGCGGCTGGTTCTCATTCGCACCACGCTGGCGAACGAGATCGCTAACGAGCAGTCTCTCCAGACGCAGCTGCAAGCAACCATCGATGAGGCGCTCGTGGCCCTCGATGCCATGCAGACCGACTCGCCCGAGATGGCAGCGCACCGCGCCAAGCTCGTCAAGATGAAGACCGACAGCGTCCTCAGCCAGATCGAACAGGCGGTCTTCGCCCAGCAGAATTTCCAGCTGACGGCCAAGCTGATCGCGGAAGACCCGGTGTTGGCCGCCACCGGGCGCCTGCTCTGGCCGATTCCGCAGGCGACCATCACCCAGGGATTCGGCCCAACGCCGTATGTCTTTGAAGCC
>JALYYE010000412.1 GCA_030946735.1 Candidatus Dormiibacterota bacterium | reverse complement strand
GGGCGCGGAAGTTGAGCAGGACGACCTGCCGGTGGCCAGCGTCGTAGGCAAAAACCGGAAACAACCCAAAGAAGGGCACGCCGCTGGCCGATGAGGAAGCAACCGGCGCCGGCTTTGCCGACGAGGTGTCGGGTCGCTCCGCGGCCACGACGAGGGCGAGCAAGAGCGCAAAGACCAGCGCACCCAGAAGGAGACCACGGCGCTGCTGAAAGAACGCCGTGAGCGGCGGGCCCGGCTGATCGGCGCGAAGCCACTCCTCGTCGGTCCGTGGGGACTGCCGTTGATTCATGCCTTGGCCCTATCTTGCATCCATCCGCTAGGCTTTGCCGTGATGGCGAAGCAAGCGGCGATCGAGGCACCTCCTGTGAACGTGTACGAAGCGAACGACCAGCTCACCGTGGCGATGCCAATGCCGGGTGCTCATCGCGACACGCTCGACGTGCGCCTGGACGGTCGGCTGCTGATCGTCGACGCGGAGGCGCGCTACCCGGAGGAGCAGCAGCACTACCTCCAGCACGAGTGGTCGGTCGGAACGTCCCATCGGGACCTCGAGCTTCCCAGGCCGGTCCGAGCCACCGGCGCCAAGGCCCTACTCACGCACGGCATCCTGACGATCTCCTTGCCGATCGGGTCCGAAGAAACGTCCTCGAGCACTCGTATCCCGGTCACGGAGCCGCCCACTCACCAGGGCCAGCCAAGCTAACGGTGCGCGCCCTCGCGGCGCGGTGGACGGTGGTCGAGCTGCTCCACCCGATTCCTTCGCTGCTGACGACGCTGGCCGCAATGGGCTTTGCGTGGATCTTCGGCATCCGCCCGGGCGATCGCAGGTTCTGGTGGATCGCCGCCATCATGCTGCTGGTCCAGTTTTCGATCAGCGCCCTGAATGAGTGGGCCGATGCCGACCTCGACCGGCGGGCGCGCCGGCATCGACCGATTCCGCTGGGCGTGGTCTCACGCGGGGCCGCGCTGAGCCTCGCCGCCGGTAGTGCGGTGGGCGCCTTCCTGCTCTGTGTGCTCTCCGACCTCGGGCCATTGGCGCTGCTCCTTGTCGGGATCGGCACCGCGTGCGGGTGGGCTTATGATCTCTGGCTCAAGCCGACTCCGTTGAGCTTTGTTCCGTTCGCGGTCGCGTTCCCCCTCATGCCGTTCTGGATCGGCGTCCTCGCGGGCCGCCCGCTGACGCCGCTTTTGATCCTGTTCCTCGGCGGCAGCCCGCTCGCCACCGCCATCCACCTTGCCGACGCCATCCCCGATCGTGATCGCGACCGGGCGGCGGGTCTTTCGACCCTGGCCGTGTCACTCGGAAAGCCGAAAGCGGAACTGATGGCCGCGGGTCTGCTGCTGATCGGCACGATGGTCGCAATCGTTCTGCTCATCCGTCGTGGCCAACCATCGATTGCCACGATTTCCCTCGTCACCGTCGGGGCAAGCGGCATTTTGGTGAGTCTCAGCTCTCGGGCCAACCTATCGTCGTTGCTACTCGGCAAGTGGATCCTGATCGCGGCGGCCGCCCTGACGGCGATACCGTTGGTAGCGTGGGCAAGTGAGCGGTAGGACTGGCCACATCGACGAGACCGCCGTCGGCAACCGCTACGGCGAGTGGTTCAGCCGTGGTCTGCGCGGCATCGGCATGCGGTACGTTTTTTCGCGGCGGGGTCTGTGGGTAATCAACACGCCGTACCGGCGGATCCTGGAGGCAGCCGCTATCACGGCGGAGGATCGGGTGCTGGACCTCGGCTGCGGCATCGGCAACATCCTGATCGCACTCGCGGAGCGGCACGCGTTCATCCATCCAGCCACCGGCGTGGACGTTTCGCCTGAGCTGATCCGCATCGGCCAGCGAGAGATCGCGAAGTCCGGCTTGCAGGATCGCATCAGCCTGGGGGTGGCGCTCGCCACCCGCCTGCCCTTCGAGGACGGCGCCTTCGACGTCGTGCTGACGTCGCATGTGCTCAAGCACCTCGATGACGAGGCGCTCATGGTCAGTTTCCGCGAGGTCGCCCGGGTGCTGCGGCCGGGAGGCCGAT
>JALYYE010000411.1 GCA_030946735.1 Candidatus Dormiibacterota bacterium | reverse complement strand
GCGGTCGCGCATGGAGACTGCATATTCGTGACGCGTGAGACTTCCGTACACGAAATGGACCGGGCGCGCAAAGTTGCGGTACGCATCGTCCTTGACAGCGAAGCGGTGGAAGGCGCCCATCATGGCCATTAGTCCCGCGGGCCGGTTCGCCATCCAAGGTGGGGGAGGACCAGCCGGCCGCGGCGGAAGCTGCACTCCGGGTTCGAGATTGCGGACGAAGAACTCGCGCATCCGCTGCTCCTCGGTCATGTCGAGCAGCGCAAGCATTTCGCGCCAGAAGCTGCTCTTCTTCTCGGCATTGGTGAAATCGGCGGCTGGCTCTTCCAGAGCCAGGCTCGAGACGCGTTCGGGACGCGCCGAGGTGTAGGCGAGGGCGCAGGCGCCGCCACCCGAGTAGCCGTAGAGGTGGAATCGTTCGAAACCAGCCTGGTCGGCGGCGCGTTCGATACCAGCGATCTCAGTCTCAACCGAGTAGCCAGGGGGAGGCTCGGCCCCGGAATAGACCTCCAGGTCCTTGAGCACCGGCTCAACTTCCTCACCCAACTCTGACAGCAATGCCTGGTAACGGACAGCCGCGGGCTGAAACCCGCCGGGAAGAAACATCACGTTGTGGCCCATCTTGAACCCTCCTTTCAGCCGGTTTGGTCTCTCATTGGCGGCTCCATTTCGGGAACGCGACCAGAGAAGATCGACGGTGTCGATCGCTATGCCACAAGCATGGCTGGGCCGCGCGAGCTTTCAATCGCGCGATCGCGCTATTTCTGACCTACTCGGTTCCGACAAAACCGTGTTGCACGGCGAAAATCGCGGCGCCCGCGCGTGTTGCCACCCCAAGCTTCTCGTAGATATGCCGGACGTGATGGTCCACCGTAGCGGGCGATATCTGAAGTTGCGCTCCCGCCTCCCTTTTCGAAGCGCCCCGAGCGATCAGGCGGAGCACCTCAACCTCGCGCACGGTGAGCCCGGCAGGCAAGTTCGCGGGGAGGGAGCGGGGCGGGTGCCCAGCCGCCTCCAGGACGGCCTCAACCGCGGCCGCCTCCAGCCGTCCGTTCCGCACTTCCCCTCGCAGTCCGGCGGCGGCCCCATCTCGGGTCAGAGCCGGGCGGTGCGGACGCGGCTCGATCATCGCCTGATAAGCGTCGGCGGCGGCCAGCAGGCGGACGGGAGGCGGAATCGCGCTGTCGTGCAGACCGCGGTGGTACCCAGAGCCGTTCATCCTCTCGTGGTGCATGCCGGTAGGCTCGGCAAGGGCCGCTAGCGCCGCGCAGCGGGACACCACACGCTCCGAGTAATAAGGGTGCAGCCGCACGAGCTCCCACTCCGCAGAGCTCAAGGGTCCCGGTTTCTCCCACACGGGGTTGGGCAGGGCGACCCTCCCCAGATCTTGGAGCAGGGCCGCACGCCGAACCAACTGGGCGTGGGCCGGATCGGCGCGCGCAGCAAGGCTGGCCACGGAGCGTGAGTGCCCAACGGTGAACGGCATTTTTAGGTCAGCAAAGTCTGCGAATACCTCTAGCATCGCGTCGGTCCGCGACGCCGGCACCCATGGCCGCGGCTCCGGCTCGTTCTCGATAACCGCTTCCCACGCCGGTATGCCGTCGACCTCCGCAAGCACCGAGCGACCTTCGTGGCCGACCAGATCCACCAGCGCTGGCTCATATGTCCCCGCATTCCGCCGGCCGGTAATCACGGTCGCGGCGGCATCGGGCCCCACCGTCCGCCCGAGCACCTCGAGATCTCTCGCGATGAGAACCACGCGCGCAGCGGGCACGATCGCGTCGCCGCGAAGTCCGTTGGGGTACCCCCGCCCGTTCCATTGTTCAAATGCCTGCTCCAGTGAGCAACGGATGCCTTCCGACAGGCCAAGGTGCGCTGCGAGCATAACGCCGACTTCGCAGTGAGCTCTGACTCCCTCACGGAGGACGGTCTGGCCACGAATCAGGAAGCCCGCGACCTGGCGGGCCCGCGGAACGCCCGCCTTCCCGGCACCGACCGTGGGGAAGACCGCCCGCATCAACTGAGGCACTGAGGCGCCAAAAACCGGCGCCACCGCGCGACGAAAGGCGATATCGTCGCCGACCAGCTCGGCCGTGTCGTGGGCGTCCGCCGTACAGCCGAGAAAGCGCAGCAGCGCTCCGTAGTAGACCGCCGGAAGCTCGTCCGCCGGCAGGTTCGCCAGCTTCCCCAGCCTCAACGCGATCAGGCAGGTGCGCAGCGCCTGCTCCAGCGGCTGGCCCATCCCCAGGTCGGTCGCCAGCGAGAGCGCCGCCATCAGCTCGGCCAACCGGAGGCCGCCAGC
>JALYYE010000404.1 GCA_030946735.1 Candidatus Dormiibacterota bacterium | reverse complement strand
GGCATCAAAGCCATCGATGCCGCCCTCCAACCCGCGAACACCGGGTATTTCTTCTACCTCTCCGACCCCCAGGGTCATAACCACTACGCCAAGACCAACGAAGAGTTCGCCCGCCTCCTCAAGCAGTACGGCCTCCAGTAAAGGCCAGTCCCGGCTGCTGCTGCTGGGCGGTGAGGGCGACGGCGAGCCGGCCGCCAGCCTCTTCAATGCCGGCTTCGCGGCGGCGGACATCGAGGCCCGCTGCGAGGTCCGAGCGGTTGGACCGGCCAATCTCCCGGAGGCCATTGCTCGCATCCGAGCCGATCGCGGCGTCTTAGGGGCCGCGGTGGGCATGCCCCACACGGTTGCGGCCACCAAGCTGCTCGATGGACTGGGCCCCGAAGCGCAGGTCATCAAAGCCGTCAACACCATCAGTCATCGCGCCGGCGCCCTGATTGGCTGGAACACCGACCGTTCCGGTTTCGCGCAAGCGCTCGAGGACGCCGGCTTCCAGGCGAAGGGGCGCTCGGTGCTGGTTCTGGGCGCGGGCGGCGCCGCTCGCGCTTGCGTCGACGCGCTGCGTGAGACGGCGACCAGGATCTGGGTCAGCAGCCCCGACCTCGATGAGGCCAGGACGGTCTGCCGCGACCTCGACGTCACGAGTGGCGGGCCGGCCCCACTGGGCTCCTTGTCGCTCGTGGTTCGCAAAGCCGAGCTGATCGTCAATGCCACGCCGGTCGGAAATGACGGCCAGTCCGTGCTCTTCCCGGTCGAGTGGATCACCCCGGGCCAGTTCATCTTTGACCTGATCTACCAGCCGCCCGTGACCCCCCTGGTTCGCGGCGCTCGGGAGCGGGGGGCCAGGGCCATAAACGGGCTAACCATGCTTCTCTTCCAGGGGCTGGCCGCCTTCGAGATCTGGACCGGTCAGGCCCCGCCCGAGGCCGCCATGCGGGCGGCGCTGGAACGCGCGGTCGTCGGGCGCTTCAACGCATGAGCCACCTGCTCTTCGCGCTGGCCTGGGCGGTTGCCGGCGCGGCAGTGGGGGTCGGCCTGAACTATTTGTCGCGCTGGTTGGCTCTAAGGGAGGAGATCGAGTTTCGCCAGTCGGTCCGCGAGTCACTATTGATGCCCGGGCTGGCGGCGCTGCTCTTCTTCGTGTTCGCCCTCCACCTCGGTGTGCAACCGCTGCTGTTCATCGACTCCGTCTACGTCGCAGTGTTGGTGCAGGTGCTGGGGTTCGACCTGAAGACCCGCTACATCCTTGACTATGTGATGTTCCCCAGCTGGGTGATCGCCTTGGCCCTCGCCTTCGTCACGCCCTGGACCCCAGCCCTGACGTGGCCGTGGCCCGACTGGCGCACGGCGCCGGTGGCGGCTCTAATCGCCGGGGGCCTATTCTTGCTGCTCTTTCTCGGCGGGCAGCTGATCTTCGGGGCGGAGGCGTTCGGCTTCGGTGATGTCAAGCTAGCCGTCTTCATCGGAATGGCGACCGGGCTCTCGAACCTGCGGATGGCCCACGCCCTGCTCGACGGCGTCTTCCTGGGCGGCTTTGTGGCGATAATTCTGCTCATCACTCGGATCCGGACGTTCAAAGACGCCGTCCCCTACGGACCGTTCCTCGTCATTGGAACGCTGTTCGTCCTCTACAGTCAGGCACCGTGAAGGCCAGCGACCTGCTGCCCGGCGAACGAATCCTCGCCAGCTCGTGCCGGCACTGGGTCGTCCTTCTGCGCCCGATCGCGACGACCGTCCTCGCCGTGGCGGTTTCGCTGGTGATCCTGAGCCTGGTTCCGATCTCGGGCGAGCCGCGGCTGCTACTGATGCTGGGCGCGGTCTTGGTCGGGTTGGGTGTCGTCAACCTTTATTACTGGGGCTGGCGGGCCCACGAGTACATCCTCACCGACCAGCGCGTCATCCTCAACGAGGGGATCCTCTCCACAGTCTCTCGGTCGATCGCCATCGACCGGATCCAGGATCTGACCACCTTCCAGGGGCTCTGGGGCCGGACCTGGGGCTTTGGCGACATCGAGCTCGAATCCGCCGGCCGGGAGGGCGCGGAGCTCCTCAGCACGGTGCCGCGTCCGCAGCAGCTTCGCAATGCGATCTTCAGCCAGATCGAGGCGCGCCGCCGTCAGCCGGGAGGTTCAGCGAACCCCTAGCGGGGTACAATCGCATGCCGGTATGGTCAACCCAAGTGATTTCAGGAACGGCATGACGATCGAGTGGGAGGGCGAGCTCTGGGTCGTGCTCGAGTTCCAGCAGGGCCAGAACGCCCGCGGCGACACGTTTTTCCGCACCAAGCTGCGAAATGTCCGCAGTGGCTCGATTATCGACCAGAAGTTCCGCGACAAGGATCGCTTTGCTCGGGCGCGGATCGAGAAGGTGGCCATGCAGTACCTTTACAGCGACGGTGACCGCCACTATTTCATGGACCTGGCGAGCTACGATCAGCTTCCGCTTGGCGACGATCAGCTCGGCGACACGATGAAGTACTTGAAAGAGAACACCTCGCTTGATGTACTGATGTACGAGGGACGTCCCCTCGGCGTCGAGCTTCCCACCACGGTCGACCTGAAGGTGACGCAAACGTCGCCCGGGTTCAAGGGCGACACGGCAGCGGGAGGCGGCAAGCCGGCTACGGTCGAGACGGGGCTGATCCTGAACGTGCCCTTCTTCGTCAACGAAGGCGACGTGATCCGAGTCGACACCCGCAGCGGCGCGTACGTGGAGCGGGTGTAATGCCAGAGCGTCCCCTCGGCTCGGTCAAAGTGGCCAACGAGGTCATCGCCCACATCGCCTCGCTGACCGCAACCCAGGTGCAGGGCATCGTCGGCATGTACCAGGCCAAAGCCCGGGACGGCCACCGAGTGCTGCCCGCCGCCAGCTCGCACAAGGGCGTCCGAGTCGATATGGGCAATGACGCGCTCAACCTCGAACTCTTCGTCATCGTCGATCACTCGGCGCACGTCCCGACAGTGGCGGCCGAGGTTCAACGCCAGGTGGCGGATGCGATCGACAAGATGCTCGGCCTCGAAGTCCGTCAGGTCAACGTCTTCGTCGGCGACGTGAGGTTCCCCGAGGACGCGTAGGCGGCCTTCCGTGCAGCACTAGTGGGACGGCGCCACCTGGCCCGTGAGCTCGCGCTCAAGGTGCTATTCGAGCTCGAGAGCGATGGCGGCGACGCGGAACGGTCTCTTCAGTACCATGTCGCCGAGTCGCGCGCCGACCCCGAGGTGGCCGAATTTGCACGGACCCTGATCAAGGGAGTGCGCGATCACCAGACCGAAATCGACGCCCAGCTCAAGGCGGCTTCCAGCAACTGGGGTCTCGACCAGATGGCCAAGGTGGAGCGCACCTTGTTGCGCATCGCCAGCTTCGAGATTCTGTTCCTGCCCAGCGTTCCCCTCAAGGCGGCCATCAATGAGTCGATCGAGCTGGCCAAGACCTTCGGCGGTCCCGATTCCGGTAAGTTCGTAAACGGGATCCTTGGCCGGATCGCCACCGACGCCGAGATCCGGCACCATCCCGCTGCCAAGGGCGAGGGAAATGACTGAGGTCGATGAGATGGATTACGAGACGGCCGTTGCCGAGCTGGAACGAACGGTTCAGCTGCTGGGGAAAGAACAGGATGACCTCGCCGAGTCGGTGCGCACCTTCGAACGCGGTCTGGCGCTGGCGCGGCGCTGCGCGCGGCTGCTCGATGACGCCGAGCGCCGATTGAAAGAGCTGGCACCAGCAGGCGGGCCTCCGCCGGGTCTGTGACGCTTCTCCGAAACCCGTACTTCGTCGTTCCCCTTATTGCCTGGGCGATCGCTCAGGTTGCCAAGGTGATCATCGATTCCGTCCTGCTGCACCGGTTCAGCGTGCGGCGGCTGGCGACCGCGGGTGGGATGCCCAGCTCGCACAGTGCGCTGGTCGTCTCCTTGACCACGATCGTCGGCCGGCTGGAGGGGGTCCAATCATCGCTCTTCGCCGTCTGCCTGATTTTTGCCAGTGTCGTGATGTACGACGCCACCGGTGTCCGCCGCGCGGCGGGGCAGCAGGCGATGATCCTGAACCGGCTGATCGACGACCTCTTCATCGCCCATCAGGGGATCCGCCAGGAGCGCCTGCGTGAGCTGCTCGGGCACACACCGATCGAAGTGATCGCTGGAGCGCTGCTCGGAGTTATTGTCGGGCTAGGAATATGGCGCTGATGGTGCAAGGCCGCGTCCGCCTGGATCAGGCGCTCGTGGCCCAGGGGCTCGTGCCCTCGAGGCAGCGTGCCCAGGCGCTGGTGCGGGCCGGCCTGGTGCGAGTGGCGGGGACCGTCGCCGACCGTCCGGACCAACTCGTGGATCCCGCGGTCAGCATCGATCTCGACCGCGTCAAGACCTACGTCAGCCGGGGTGGCGACAAGCTCGTGGCGGCGCTCGATGCCTTCGGCATCGATCCGTCCGGACGGGTTTGCCTCGATGTCGGCGCGTCGACGGGCGGCTTCACCGATCTCTTGCTGCAGCGCGGTGCCGACCGGGTGATCGCCGTTGATGTCGGCTACGGGCAGCTGGCCTGGAGCCTGCGACAGGACCCACGGGTCACGGTGATGGAACGGGTCAACATCCGGCATCTGGATCGTTTGCCGGTTCCGGCAGACCTTGCGGTGATCGATGTCTCGTTTATTTCCCTGCGCCTGGTGCTGCCCCGCGTCCACCAGCTGCTCAGCCCGCCGGGCGACGTCGTGGCCCTTGTCAAGCCCCAGTTCGAGGTCGGCAAGGGGGCGGTAGGGAAGGGTGGCGTGGTACGCGACCCCGAACAGCATCGCCAGGTCAGCAGTGAGGTCCGGCAATTTGCCGAGGAGAACGGATACACGGGCGCCGGTGAGATCCCCTCGCCGATCCTCGGCGCGAAGGGCAATCGCGAATTCTTTCTGCATTTGAGGCGAAATGGCTGACGCGGTTGGCATCGTCTGCCATCCCCGCATCGATATCGGCGGCGCTCCAGTGATGCAGGCACGCCGGCGGCTGGAGGCGGGCGGCTTTCGCGTGTGGACCTATTGCGCCACCGCCGAAGAGCGCCCTGGCGCGCTGGAGGGCGAGCTGAACGGCACCCGCCTGATCGTCAGCATCGGCGGCGACGGCACCTTGCTCTGGACCGCCCAGCAGGCAGCGGCCGCGGGGATTCCCATCCTCGGGATCAACGCCGGCCGGCTCGGGTTTCTGACCCAGGTCCAGCTCGGGGAAGAGGGGACGGCGCTCGACCGCTGGGCGGCCGGCGACTTTAGCTTGCAGCGCCGGGCCCTGCTCGAGGCCCGCGCCGACGATCGCCTCTTCCTCGCCCTGAACGACGTAACGGTGCACAAGGGGATCGAGATCAACCTCATCCGGATCGAGACCCTCGTCGACGGCCAATCGGCGGGCCGGTTCGATGCCGACGGCGTGATCGTCTCGACCCCAACCGGCTCCACTGGCTACGCGCTGTCCCTGGGTGGCCCTATCGTCCATCCGGACGTGCGTGCCATCACCTTCATGCCGCTGAACCCCCACAGCCTGTTCAACCGACCGATCGTGCTGCCCGAGCAGTCGCACATCGCCCTGCGGATCCCGTCTGCCTCCGCCATTCTCACCTGCGACGGCCAGCAAACCTACGCGCTCAAACCGGGCGCCGAGGTTCAAGTCGCCGCGCCAGGATTGCACGTGGAGCTGGTCCAGTTCAGCGGTGGGCGTAACTTCTTTGAGCTGCTCCGCCGAAAACTCCGGTGGGGCCTGCCGCTCACCGATGGCGACGAGTGACCGGCTCCCCGATGCGTCGCGTTGGCCAGTTCTGGCGCCACGCGTCGGCTCGTGTGACGGCGCAGGAGAGGGCGAGTGCTGAGCGCATCCTGGGCCCGCTCTCGCCCTTCTTTTTGGAGCTCCCCGCCAACGATCAGCGTCATGGGCTCGACGTGCTCCAAACCGTGAGCGATCTCGAGCGTCAGCCAAGCCAGCTGTTGCAACAGGCGGCGTTGCTCCACGACGTGGGAAAGAGCGACGCACACTTCTCCGTGATCGAGCGCAGCTTGACCGTTTTTCTGCGAGCTGTTTCGCCACAGAGCTTGCGGGCGCTGCAGCGGACCCGGCCCGCCTTCGCTCGCCGGTACGGTATCTACGCGGACCACGCGCGCATCGGCGCGGAACGCCTGCGCGCGGCGGGCGCGACCGATTTGGCCGCGATCGTGGCCGAGCACCACGCCGCGCATCCGGAATCCGCCGTGACCCGTCGCTTGCAGCGGGCGGACGGAAGGAATTGACGCGCGAGATTACGGCTGAGCTCGAGCGCGATCCCGTCTATCTCGTACGGACACCCGCCTTCGATGGCCCGATCGAGCTGCTGCTCTCCCTCGCCCAGCGCGCGGAGGTCGACCTCAAGACGATTCCGCTGGCGAGTCTTACCGATGATTATCTTCGCGCCATCGAGCAGAGTCATCCGCCACTGGATCGTCTGGCCGCGTTCCTGGTTATCGGCGCACGGCTGGTCCAACTGAAGGCGGCCGGCCTGATGCCGGAGACGACGGCGGGGGAGGAGGAAGATCTCCAGGCCTGGGAAGACGCCATCAAGGGCCGCCTCGAGGAGTACAAGCGCTTCAAAGAGCTCGCTGAATCGCTGATGCGCCGCCACGCCACCGGTCGGTTCACCTTCGCCGGATTGCTCGAACCCGACGTCATCCCGCAGGCGCGGGTGCAGGTGAGTCTCGACGCGCTCGCCAGCGCCTTCCGGCAAGTTCTCGACCGCTTGCCAGCGCCGGGAGAGGTCACCGTGGAGATGGAGCGGGTCTCCCTCGGCGACAAGCTCGAGGAGCTCCGGCAAATGCTGGCGCGTCAGACACAGATCAACTTCAGTGCCATCTTTCGGCACGCGCGCACGCGGTTGGAAGCCGTGGTCACCTTCCTAGCGCTCCTCGAGCTGATTAGAATCGGTGAGGCCCGCGTGGCCCAGGCCTCGGCCTTCGCTGAAATCACAGTCCACGGACAGGAGAGGAAGGAAACAGAGTGAGCTCAACGATCGAGGGTGCCACGCAGGTGCGGGATACCATCGGCCTCGCGGCCGCGCTCGAAGCCGTGCTCTTCACCCTCAACCGGGCCGTCACCCTGCTGGAGCTCCAGGACATCCTGCAGTCGCCCTTGCCCGACATCGAAGCCGCTGCCGCGGCGCTCACCGACACGCTGGCGGGCCGCGGCCTCTTTTTACAACGGCATCAGGACCAGCTTCAGCTGGCGACCGACCCATCGCAAGCCGATGTGGTCCGCCGCGTTTTGCGGCCGGAGTACCCGTCACGCCTCTCCCCGGCGGCGTACGAAACGCTCGCCATCATCGCCTACCGGCAGCCGCTCACCCGCGCGCGCATCGAGGAGATTCGCGGCGTCAACTGCGAGGCGGTACTGGAGAGCCTCGAAGAAAAAGGGTTGATCGAGGAGACGGGCCGGCTGGACGCGCCGGGCACGCCGCGGCTCTTCGGCACCACCATGAGGTTCCTCCAGATCCTGGGACTGAGCAGCCTTGACGAGCTGCCACCGTTACCGCAATCCGGCTCAACCAGTTCCTAGCGCGCTCCGGCGTTGCGGCGCGGCGAAAGGCCGACCAGTTGATCGCGTCGGGACAGGTGTCGGTGAACGGCACGCCGGCAGTCGCCGGCCAGCAGGTCACCCCGGGTGTCGATCGGGTCACCGTCGA
The DNA here is from genome assembly GCA_030946735.1 of Candidatus Dormiibacterota bacterium. Classification (GTDB taxonomy): domain Bacteria; phylum Chloroflexota; class Dormibacteria; order CF-121; family CF-121; genus CF-13. The sequence goes on along the minus strand of JALYYE010000404.1, from coordinate 10,562 downwards.
CGGCAGCCCGGTCGAGCCGGTTTCGATGGCGACCTACCTGATGATGAACAAGCCGGTCGGCGTATTGACCAGCGTCGGCGACGACCGCGGCCGGCAGACCGTGGTGGACCGCCTCCCCGCTGAAGGGCCGCGCGTCTTCCCGGTCGGAAGGCTCGATCTCGACAGCCGTGGCCTCGTGTTGTTGACCGACGATGGCGAGCTGGCCGGTCGCCTGATGCACCCCCGCTACCATGTCGAGAAGGAATACCGGGTCGTGGTCCGGGGCAGGCCCGGTCAGGAAGCGTTGCGGCGGCTGGCGGAGGGGATGGTCGTGAGAGGGGAACGATTCGAGCCGGCGGAGGTCGAGGTACTCGATGGCACGGACGCGCAGACCCGGCTGTCAATGGTGCTGCGTGAGGGCCGCAAGCGTGAAGTCCGCCGGCTCTGGCAGGCACTTGGTCATCCGGTGCTCGACTTACAGCGCGTGCGTATCGATGGGCTTCTGCTTGGCGACCTTACCGAGGGCGATGTCCGCCCACTGCGGTCCGACGAGGTTGCCCGCTTGAAGAGCGCGGCGGGCCTTTAACGTGATCATTGCGATCGACGGTCCTGCCGGCTCCGGAAAAACGACCATTGGCCGCATGGTGGCGGACGCTCTGGGCTTTGCCCTGGTCGACACCGGCCTGTTCTATCGCGCCGTCACGGTGGAAGCGCGGCAGCGCGGCATCGCCGCCGACGATGCCAGCGGCCTGACCCGGATGCTGGCTGAGCTGCGCATCGAGATCAACACGTCGCCGGCGGTGGGCGGTGCCCGACCGCTGCTCTCGATCGATGGCCGGGATATCAGCCGCGAGGCACACGATCCGGCTATCGCCGCCGAGCTATCGCTCATTTCCGGGATCCCTGAGGTGCGCCGCCTCTTGATCGAGCCCCAGCGGCGCGCGGCGCCGGGCGATGCCGTCATCCTGGGCCGTGACATCGGAACGGTTGTCTTTCCCGACGCCGATTTGAAATTCTTCTTCACCGCGCCGGCCGCCGAGCGGGTCGCCCGGCGTCGCCGGGAGTTGGATCAAGCACGGGGCAGCGCCACGCCGGACGCGGTGCTCGAGCAAGAAGTCGAGGCCCGGGATCGCGCCGATCAGGAACGGGAAGTTGCGCCGTTACGGCCCGCAACCGATGCTATAATCGTCGCGACTGAAAGCAAGTCGGTCCGTCAGGTTTTTGACGAAGTGATGGCCCGTCTGCCGAAGCACTGATCGCTTTGAGCTATTCCTTCCTTACTGGTCTTGCACGGCTCCTCACGCGAATCGTTCTGGGGTCAAAGTTTCATCTCCGCGGCACGTCGAAGGTGCCGCGCTCCGGACCGCTCCTGATCGTGTCCAACCACGTAGGTGCCGTCGACCCGGCCATCATCGGCGCCTGGACGCCACGGCCGGTGTGGTTCATGGCCAAGGCGGAGCTGTTCAAAGGCAGTTGGGCCTGGCTGATGCGCGGCTACCATGCCTTTCCCGTGATCCGCCACTCGCCCGACCGAACCGCACTACGGCGGGCATTCGATTTGCTCAAGCAAGGGTCGGCGGTGGTGCTCTTTCCTGAAGGTCACCGATCCGAGAACGCCCGACTGCTACGGGCCGAGCCGGGGGCCGGTTTCATCGCCCGCCGCTCCGGGGCGCCCCTGGTGCCCATCGCCATCATCGGAACTCAGAACGTCCTCGGGCGCCAGCGCCGAGTACCGCGACGGGCGGAGGTGGCCATGACCTTCGGCGAACCGTTCCAGCTTCCGGAACGCAATCGGGACGGCAGCCCGATGGATCACCAGCAGAGCGCCGACTACCTGATGACAAAGATCGCCGAGCTGCTTCCGTTGGAAAACCAGGGGGAGTACGCAAGCTCGTCCTTGCCCCAGAGCATGCAAGCATGAAGAAGATTTACGTCCTCGACACGAACGTCCTGCTGCACGATCCGAACGCCATCTACTCCTTCGAGGACAACGAGATCGTGATCCCGCTGATCGTGATCGAGGAGGTCGACGGCCAGAAGCGCCGCCAGGACGAGGTCGGGCGCCACGCCCGCCTTATCGCCCACTATTTCGATGAGCTCCGCGCCAAGGGAAAGCTCTCCGAGGGGGTTGCCCTCAAGTACGGTGGCACGCTGCGCGTCGAGCTGACCCACGAAAGCACTGCGCAGCTTCCGGAAGACCTCGATCCGCGCAAGCCCGACAACCAGGTCATCGCCCTGACCTTGCAGCTGAAGGCGGAGAGCAACGGCACGCCCGTCATCCTGGTCAGCAAAGACATCAACGTCCGGGTGAAGGCCGACGCTCTCAACCTCCAGGCGCAGGATTACGAAACGGACAAGATGGTGCTGAAGGAGGAGGATCTATACGACGGCATGACGACGCTGACCGTGTCGCCCGACGATATCGAGACCTTCACCAGGACGAATGTCTACCAGCCCTCGAACGGCCAGCTCTATTTCAACCAATTCGTGCACTTCAAGTCGGTGAACGGGACGAAGTCGAGCGCGCTCGGTCGCTACGATGCCGCGGCCGGCCACGTGGTGGGGCTCACCGCGATCAAGAAGGAAATCTGGGGGATTCAGCCCAAGAACCTCGGTCAGCGCTTCGCTTTCGACATCCTTCTCGACGACCGGATCCCATTTGTCACCATGACCGGTCAGGCCGGGACTGGGAAGACGCTGCTGGCGCTCGCGGCCGGGCTGAATAAGGTGCTCGACCAGCACAAGTACCGGCGGCTGCTGGTAACCCGTCCGGTGATCCCCATGGGGAAAGACGTCGGTTACCTTCCCGGTGACAAGGACGAGAAGCTGCGGCCCTGGATGCAACCGATCTACGACAACCTCGAATACCTGATGGGCTGCATCTACAAGGAACAGATGGCGGCGGACATGATCCGGCACATCCAGGACAAGGGGCTCTTCGAGGCCGAAGCGCTGACCTACATCCGTGGCCGGAGCATTCCGCAGCAGTTCATCATCGTGGACGAAGCACAGAACCTCACGCCGCATGAGGTCAAAACGATCGTCTCGCGCGCAGGCGAGGGCACCAAGATCGTCCTCACCGGTGACCCGAACCAGATCGACCATCCCTACCTGGATTTCCGTAGCAACGGACTCTGCTACGCGATCGAGAAGTTCAAGAACAATCCGCTGGCCGGCCACGTGACGCTCACCAAGGGCCAAAGGTCAGAACTCGCGGAGCTTGCTGCCAAATTGCTGTAAGCCGTGGCCTGATTTGAGAGCATTGCGATAGTGGATCGCACCCTCGTTGCTCTCGATCTGGAGACCACCGGCCTGAGTCCCAGGCTCGATCGGATCATCGAGGTCGGAGCGGTTCGGTTCCAGGGGGACCAGGTCCTCGCCACCTTCCAATCACTGGTACGGCCCGAAGTCGGCATTCCGCGCGCCGTGCAGGAACTGACCGGCATCCGGGATGCCGACGTAGCCGCCGCGCCCCAGCCCGGGGAGGTGCTGGCGCAGCTGATCGACTTCGTCGGCAGCAGTGGGGTGGTCGCGCATAGTGGCACCTTCGACCTGTCGTTCCTCGTCGACGGTGACGCGCAACCAGCCTATGTTCTTTTCGACACGCTCGACCTATCGCGGATCATGCTGCCTGCCGTGTCCAGTCACAGCCTGCCACACCTTTCACGCCAGCTCGGCCTGAGCCACCCGCATCCCCACCGGGCGTTGTCGGACGCGGACGCCGCGCGCCAACTCTTCCGCTACCTCTGGCAGTTTGCGCGCGGCTTCCCGGTAGACCTGCTGGACCGGATGGTGGAAGTCGCCGACGGCTGGCCACACCCGATCCACCAGTTCCTCAAGGAGGCGCGTGGTTGCGGTTCCAGCGGAGTCAATAGCCTGCCGGCGGCGACCGTGTCACCGGCCAGCGCGGCACGACCCGATACGCCCTCGACCGATCCGCAGGCGATTCGCGCCCTCCTCGGCCCGGATGGTCCGATGGCGGGGCTTCTCGACGATTACGAGCTCCGCGAATCACAGCTGCAGATGACGCTGGCCGTCGCCCAGCTCTACGCGCGGGGCGGTCGGCTCCTCGTCGAGGCGGGCCCCGGAACCGGAAAGTCACTCGCGTACCTGGTCCCCGCCGTTCACCACGCGGTCGCCAGCGGTGAACGGGTTGTCGTTGCGACCAACACCATCACCCTGCAGGAGCAGCTTTTCTCGAAGGACATTCCGTTCATGCGCAGCTGGCTGCCGTTCGACTTCAAAGCCTCGCTGCTAAAGGGCCGCTCGAACTACGTCAGCTTGCGGCGCTGGAATCGCTACCTCAACGCGCCCAGCCGGCGCGCCGACGGCAGTTGGTTTCACGACGAGGTGAAGTTCAAGCTGCGAATGCTGGTCTGGCTGGCGCAGACCCGCCACGGAGATCGCTCCGAGATCAAGCTCAACGGATTCGACGAGCTGTTCTGGCTGCGGGCGGCCTCAACGGCAGACGATTGCCTGGCCGGCCATTGCGAAAACTACAAGACCCAGCGGTGTTTCTACTGGAATAGCCGGCGCGGGGCGCAGGACGCCGACCTGATCGTGACCAACCACGCATTGCTGCTGGCCGACGCGCTCAACGGCGGCTCCGTCCTCCCTTCGCACGCCCACCTGGTGGTGGACGAGGCGCATCAGCTCGAAGAGACGGCGATCGACGCGCTGACCCAACGGGTGGGGGAGGAGGAGCTGCTGGAAAGCATCGATGGAGTCCTCACCTGGTTTCGCGCTGCAGTCGGCCCGCCAGGCGAGGCCGTGCGCACGGCAGCCGCCGAGACGAAGCAGGCGGTGAGCACGTTCTTCCAGGAGGCGCGGACGATCGTGAGGCAGCGACAGCCCGAAATCCCAATAAGGCCCTCGCGAGACGAGCCCGTCGTCTTCGACACCGTCGTACGGGCCTCGACGGAGATGGTGACGCTCTCCGGGCTGGCGTCCAAGCTCACCGACCAGGCAATCCGGCTTCGTCATGCCCTCGATGAGGCCGCCGCCCAGTTGCCGCTCGAGAGCAACCCCAACGCCCAGCGGGAGCTGGACCTGTTTGTGACACAGTTGCAGGGACGCGTGGATCTGATCGGTCAGGCCCTGGTCCAACCGCGGCCCGATCGCCTCTACTGGATCCGCAGCGAGCGTCGTACCGGCCGTCCGCTGGTCCAGGCCGCCCCGACAACGGCTGGTCGCGAGCTCCAGGCCCGCGCCTTCGCCGACAAAGAAACCGTGGTCTTCACCTCGGCAACCCTGGCGGTGGCTGACTCCTTCGAGTACTTCAAACGGGGTGTCGGGCTGGAGGCGCTCAGTACCCATGAGATGGTGCTCGCTTCGCCCTTCGACTACCTGTCGCAAGCGCTACTGTGCTTACCGACGGATCTCAAGGATCTGAGCGACGTCGCCTTCCTCGACCAGGTGACCAGCGTGGTTGGCGAGATCGCCGAGGCCATCGATGGTCGGACGCTGGTGCTCTTCACGTCCCATCAACAGCTGCGGGATGTCGCCGACCGGCTGCGGGTGCGGATGACGCAGTGCGGTCTGGCAGTGCTGGCGCAAAACCTCGATGGCACTCGCCGGCAGTTGCTGGCGCAATTTCAGGAGGATCCCCGCAGCATCCTCCTGGGGAGCAGCAGCTTCTGGGAAGGGATCGACGTTCCGGGCGATGCCCTTTCTTGCGTGGTGATCGTCCGCCTCCCTTTCAGGGTGCCGAGTGATCCGCTGCAGCTGGCGCGAAGCGCCACGCTGGCCGACCCTTTCGGACAGCTCGCGCTACCCGAGGCGGTCCTGCGTCTCAAGCAAGGCTTCGGCCGGCTGATCCGACGCCAGAGCGACCGCGGTGCCGTTGTCTTGCTCGACCACCGGATCGCGAACCGGACCTACGGCGCCGCTTTTCTCGACGCCCTTCCTCGTGCGGCGGTACACGTTGGCCGAGCTGATGAGATGGCGCCGGCGATCGCTCAATGGCTGGCGCGCGGCCGAGGCTCCCGAGTGTCGACTTCCGAAGTCAGGATTGCGGGACTCCCGCACCGCGACGCGTGAGTCGCGATGGCCGGCTGGCCGTGGGGCTGGTTCAGATGGACCCGGCCCTGGGCGACCGCGCGCGTAACCTCGAGCGGCATCGGCAATGGGTCGGGCAAGCAAAGGAGGCGGGCGTCGAGCTGCTGGTTTTCCCGGAGCTCAGCCTGACCGGCTACTTCCTCAAAGACCTGGTCGCGGAAAGCGCCATCCCGCTGCAGGGTGGCGCGATCGATGAGCTTCGCGGGCTGTCGGGTGAGCTCGACATCGTACTCGGCGCCGTCATCGAAGAGCCCGACCATCGCTACTTCAATGCCAGCCTGTATTTCAGCGGTGGCGAGCTGGTCCACGTCCATCGCAAGGTGTACCTGCCAACCTATGGCATGTTCGACGAGCAACGCTACTTCGCGGCAGGTGACCGCTTCCGTAGTTTCAAAACCGGATTCGGCCGCGCCGGGATACTCGTCTGCGAAGACATCTGGCACCTATCCAGCGCTTACATTCTCAGCCTCGAAGGCGTTGACATGATCATCTGTCCGTCGTCCAGCCCGGGCCGTGGGATCACCACGGACGAGCGGTTGGGAACCGCGGAGTCATACGGGCTGGTCTGCCGCACCTACGCCCAGTTTCTGACGACTTTCTTCCTCTACTGCAACCGAGTCGGATACGAAGATGGCGCCAACTTCTGGGGCGGCTCGATGGTGATCGGTCCGAACGGTGACATCATCGCGCAGCACGAGGATGCTGACGAGGCCCTCGTCCTGGCCAACCTCGACCTGGGTGAGGTCCGTCGCGAGCGGCTCGCCAATCCCCTGCTGCGCGACGAGCGACTCGAGCTGACCATCAACGAGCTCCGCCGGGTGTGGCATGAGCGTACCCGCAAGCCTTTCTGAGTCGGTCTTTCCCCCGCTGCGGATCAATCCCGAGCTGGTCCGCCGCATCCTGGTGGGATTCATCCGCAACGAGGTGCGCAAGGTCGGGTTCGAACGCGTCGTGCTTGGCCTGAGCGGCGGCGTCGACTCCAGCCTGGTGGCGGCACTCGCTGCCGAGGCGCTGGGGGCCGACAACGTACTGGCACTGATCATGCCCTACAAGACGAGCGATCCCAAGAGCAAGAGTGATGCGCTCCAGGTCGTCAAGCAGCTGGGCATCCATCAGCTCGAGATCGACATCAGCCCGCAGATCGACACCTACTTCTCGCGCTTTCCGGAGGCCGACCAGAAGCGACGGGGAAACAAGATGGCCCGAGAGCGGATGTCGATCCTCTACGACCAATCGTGGGCATGGCGCGCGCTCGTCATCGGCACCAGCAACAAGACCGAGTTGCTGCTCGGCTACGGCACGATCTACGGCGACATGGCCAGCGCGATCAACCCCCTGGGCGACCTCTACAAGACCCAGGTCTGGCAGCTGGCCGACGCCCTCGGCGTGCCGACCTCGATCGTGCAGAAGGCGCCATCCGCGGATTTGTGGGCGGGACAGTCCGACGAGACCGAGCTGGGCTTCCAGTACCGGATGATCGACCAACTGCTCTACTACCTGGTCGAACGGCGCTACTCGGTCGAGGAGCTGAAGCAACTCGCCTTCGATGAGGCGTTCATCAAAGACATCGTCCGCCGAGTCCGAGAGAACCAGTACAAGCGCCGCCTGCCGGTCATCGCCAAGCTATCGTCGCGCACGATCGATCGCGACTTCCGCTATCCCCGCGATTGGGGGCATTGATGTCGGCCGGCTGAATTGGGGACGCTCTACCTGGTCGCCACGCCAATCGGCAACCTGGACGACATCACGCTGCGCGCCCTGCAGGTGCTGGAGTCGGCGCCGCTGATTGCCGCCGAGGACACGCGCCACACGATGAAACTGCTGACCCACTTTGGCCTGCGCAAACAACTGGTCAGCCTCCACGCCAAGAACGAGGCGCGCCAGCTGCAATCGATTCTCGCTCGACTCGAGCAGGTCGATATTGCCCTCGTCTCCGACGCCGGCACGCCGGCGCTCTCCGACCCGGGCGTGCGGCTGGTGAGCGCCGCGGTCGCCGCCGGCTTCCCGGTCGTGCCTATCCCCGGGCCCTCGGCAGTGCTCGCCGCGCTGGTGAGCTCCGGCCTGCCGACCAACCAGTTCACCTTTCTCGGTTTTCTTCCGCGCAGACGGGGCGAGCTAGAGCGGCTGATCCGTGAGACGGCGCAGGCCAAGCGCAGCTTCGTTTTCTTCGAATCGCCGCATCGGATCGTAAAGACATTGGATATAATGGCGTCCGCCCTCGGCCCCCGCTCGCTGGTGGTGGCGCGGGAGATCACCAAGCTCCACGAAGAGTTCTTACGTGGGACGCCGGCGACACTCCTGGAGCACTTCGCGAAATCTCCACCTCGAGGGGAGCTGACGGTCGTAGTAGCCGGCAGCGATTGGAAAGCCCCAAATGAGTAAGTTCTACGTCACCACCGCGATCGTCTATCCCAACGCCGCGCCCCACCTCGGCTTCATCTACGAACTGGTGGGCAGCGATGCCCTGGCGCGCTACCACCGGCTGATCGGGGATGACACGTTTTTTCTTACCGGCACCGACGAGCATTCTCAAAATGTGCGGCGTAGGGCGGAGGAGGAAGGCGTGTCGACGGAAGAATTCACCACGCGCATGGCGCAGCTCTACCGGGATATCGAAGCGCGCTTCGGCATCTCCTACAACCGCTTCATCCGAACGGAGGATCCCGACCATGTCCAGGGCGTGCAGGCCTTCATCGGCAAGATGCAGGCCAAAGGAGACATCTACAAGGGCTCCTACGAGGGTTGGTATTGCGTGTCCTGCGAGGCGTTCAAGCAAGACGCGGACCTCAAGGACGGGTACTGCCTCATCCACCCCACACTCAAGGCTCAGTGGCTGAAGGAGGAGAACTACTTCTTCAAGCTTTCCGCTTACCAGGCCCGCCTGCAGCAGCACATCGACAAGCATCCGGAGTTCATCCAGCCCGAGACCCGCCGCAACGAAGTCCTCGGTTGGCTCCGGGCCGGCCTGCAGGACTTCAGCATTTCGCGCTCGACCATCAAGTGGGGCATCCCCTTCCCAGGTGATGACAAGCACGTCGTCTACGTCTGGGGCGACGCGCTGGTCAACTACGTCACCGGTGTTGGATACGGGACGGATGAGGCGATGTTCAAGCGCTGGTGGCCGGCCGACCTGCACGTAATCGGTAAAGACATCACGCGCTTCCACTGCCTCTACTGGCCGGCCATGTTGATCTCGGCTGGGGTGGCGATACCCAAGCGGGTCTATGCGCACGGATTCCTGACGGTGCGAGGGGAGAGAATGAGCAAAAGCGCGGGGAACTACATTGATCCCCTGGAAGCGGCCGGCCGCTTTGGCGCCGAAGCGGTTCGCTACCTGCTGCTGCGTGAGCTGCCCTTCGACAGGGACGGAGAGATCAGCTGGGAGACGATGACCGATCGGTTCAACGCTGATCTGGCCAATGACCTCGGCAACTTTGTCTACCGGACGCTATCCATGCTGCAGCGGTATTTCGATGGCAAGGTGCCGGCTCCCGATGGTGATGCAACGGCCCTGGACAAGCAGCTGGAGGCCGCCTTCGAGAAGGCCGTCCACGGACAGGACAAGCACATGAAGGCGCTGGATTTCACGGGCGCCCTCGATCTGATCTGGGAAGCGGTCAACCGCGGGAACAAGTACATCGAGGAAAGCGCCCCCTGGGTGCTGGCCAAACAGTCGGATCAGCGCAAGCGGCTGCAGACCGTGATGTATAACCTGGTCGAGGCGATCCGGCTGACGACCTACCTGATCTCGCCCTTCCTGCCGGAGACCGCGGGCAAGGTCGCTGCGCAGATCAAAGCGGACATGAAAGCGCCCTGGGCCACCGCGCGAGAGTGGGGGAGGCTCGCGCCGCGGACCCAGACGGCCCTCGGTGGTGTCCTCTTTCCACGGATCGAGAAGCCGGAGCCGGTCGCCTGATCGATTCGCACGCCCATCTCCTGCACCTGCGCGATCGCCTCACGCCGGAGCAGGCGCTCGAGGAGGCGCGGGCAGCCGGCGTCGAAGCAGTGGTGAACATCGGCGACGACGCCTCGGACAACCGGCCTGGCGTAGAGCTGGCGGAACGCATCCCCGGGCTGAAGACGACCATCGGCCGGCATCCACACTCTGCGGCTGATCCGATCGATGCCGCCGAGCGCCGAGAGCTTCGGGAGCTGGCCAGTCATGCAAGTGTGGTGGCGGTGGGGGAGATCGGGCTCGACTACCACTTCACGGACTACCATCGTGTGCCGGCGCGCGAGCAGCAGCAGGCCTTTCGCCAGATGCTCGGCCTGGCCCTGGAGGTGAGGAAGCCGGTGGTGCTGCACACGCGCGATGCCTTCCCGGACCTGCTCGCCATCCTCGACGAGTTTCCCGGGGTCGAGGGCGTCTTTCACTGCTTCAGCGGCAACTCGGCGTTCGCCGCGGACGCGCTGGCGCGCGGCTTCTATATCTCCTTCGCCGGGACCGTCACCTACCCCACCGCCCACGGGGTGATCGGCGCCGCCAGTATCATCCCGCTGGACCACATGCTGGTGGAAACCGACTC
>JALYYE010000395.1 GCA_030946735.1 Candidatus Dormiibacterota bacterium | reverse complement strand
CCGTCACAGCCCCGATTCTGACGCATCACCGGTAGTTGCGGGAGGATGGGAAGACATCTTCATCTGGGAGTGATGGCGCGGCCTCGACGTGATCGACGAGCACGCTCAGCACGCCATCTTGCTTCTGCAGGCGCCCATCCATGATCAGGATCGGCTCCAGGTTGGCGACCTGCCGGTAGCGCTGATAGATCGGCGGCCGCAGGATGACGTCGACGTGGCCGAACTCGTCGGCCAGCGTGAAGAACTTGAACTCCTTGCCGGTCGAGGGTGACTGCCTGGTAATGACCAGGCCGCCGACGCGCACCTTGGCGCCGTCGCGGACGCTCGAGCGGATCGTCTTCGAGTCGATCACCTGCAGTTCATTGAACTGCGGCCGGTAGAAATGAATCAGGTGATCCGTCGTCGACAGCGAGAGCAGCCGGTAGTCGGTCGCGACCCGTTCGCGGTGCGTCATCGGGGCCAGGCTCACTGACTCCGACGGTTCGGCCAGCATCGGCGAGCGCTGCCAGTCGTCGGCATGTTCATTGAAGCGCCAGACCGCCTCCCGCCGGTTCGGCTCCAGCGCGTCGAAGGCGCCGGCCAGCACCAGGTTCTGGACCTGCGCCCTGGTCAGGCCGTTCCGGGATTGCGTCGTCAGGCGGATGCGGCGGCAGAAATCCTCGAGAGACGTGACCGGCCCCTTCAGCTGCGCCTCCTCGAGGACCTCGAGGGCCTTGTCGCCCACGCCATGCACGTAGTTGAAGCCGAGCCGCAGCGCGCCAGCTTCGACGGTGCAGCGCACGTAGCTCTTGTTGATGTCGACCGGCAGGATCTTGACGCCATGGTGCTTGGCGTCCTCCACGAGCACGTGCGGGTGATAGAAGCCCATCGGCTGGTGGTTGAGCAACCCAGCGTAGAGCGCGGGCGCGTGATGGAGCTTGAGCCAGGCCGTCTCGTAGCAGGTGCGGGCGAAGGCGGCCGCGTGGGACTTCGTGAAGCCGAACTCGGCGAAGGCGGCAAGCTTGGTAAAGATCTCCTCGGCGGCCGCCTGCGGGATCTCGTTCTGCGCGCAACCGCTGAGGAAGCGCTCGCGGATCGCGGCCATCAAGTCGTGGGAACGATGGCTGCTCATCGCGCGCCGGAAGCGGTCGGCCTCGGCACTCGAGAAGCTGGCGCAGTCCATCGAAATCTTGAGGATTTGCTCCTGGTAGAGGACGACGCCGAGTGTTTCCTCGAGGATCGGCTTCAAGCGCGGGTGGATGTACATGACCGGCTCCTTGCCCTGCTTGCGCCGCAGATAGGGGTGCACCGCATCACCCTGGATGGGTCCGGGGCGGATGATCGCCACCTCCACGACTAAATCGTTGAACGTCTCCGGACGCGAGCGCGGCAGCGTTTGCATCTGCGCCCGGCTCTCGATCTGGAAAACGCCGATCGTGTCGGCCTGCGTGCACAACTCGTAGACTTCCGGGTCTTTCAGGTCGAGCGCATCGAGGTCAGGGCGTACCCCCGTATCAGCTTCGATCAGGTCGAGCGCCTCGGCCACTACCGAGAGCATGCGCAGCCCGAGCATATCCATCTTGATCAGCCTCAGTTCCTCGACATCGTCCTTGTTGAATTGCACCACCATGCGGCCGGGCATGGTGGCACGCTCGACCGGCACGATGTCGATCAGCGGCTCGCCGGTGACCAGCATCCCCCCCACATGGATCGAGAGGTGACGCGGGAAATCGAGGATCTGCGTGGCGAGGTCGAACAATTGCTGCCAGGGCTTTGCGGCGTTTGCCGTCGGATAGCCGGCCGCCTGCGCGATCGTTTCCGGGCTTTCCGGGTGCCAGGCGGACGCCGACTTCGCCAGGTGGTCGATCGTCTCCTCCTTGAAGCCCAGTGCCTTGCCCACCTCGCGGATCGCGGAACGCTGGCGATAGGTCACGACGTTGCATACCATTCCGGTGCGCTCCGGACCGTACTTCTCATAGACGTACTGGATCACCTGCTCTCGATGCGCGGTGGAGAAGTCGATATCGATGTCGGGCGTCGTCGTCATCTCCTCGTGCAGGAAGCGCTCGAAGAGCAGGTTGTGCTCGATCGGATCGACGCGGGTGATACCGAGCAGGTAGGCGACGATGCTGTCCGCCGCCGAGCCGCGTCCCTGGCCCGGGATTCCGCGCGAGCGCGCGAAGTGCATCAGGTCCCAGTTGATCAGGAAGAACTCGCTGAAGCCCGTCTTGTTGATGACGTCGAGCTCTTTCTGCAGACGAGCCGCGACCTCGGAGGTGACCGGGCGATATTTCTCGCGCACGGCGTCGTGGCACAAGCGGTAAAGAAACGAGTAGGGCGTCTCCCCCGCCGGCACCGGGAAACCCGGAAAGCGCGCACTCACCAGGTCGAAGCTGAAGCGGCAGCGCTGCGCGATTTCCGCGGCGTTGGTCAGACCTTGGTCGACGATCTTCCCCGAGTACCGACTGAAAACCTGGCGAAGCTCGGCTCCTGACTTCAGGTAATGCTCGGCGTTCGGATGCAGGTAGCGCTGCGCCTCGTCGAGCGTGGTGCGATGACGGATCGCCGTGAGGACGTCGTGGAGCTTGTGCCGGTCGGGCGTCGCATAGAAGACCTCGTTGCTAATGACCAGCGGCGCGTCGTGCTGTTCCGCCAGATCCAGCAACGCCTGGTTTCGCGAGCGGTCGTCCGGAGCAAGGTGGTCGTGCAGTTCGATGAAGACCCGATCGCGGCCGAAGATCTCCTGGTAGAAGGGCAACCGCTGCTTGGGATGGGCGACCAGCGCGATCAGATGCCCGCTCAGGGCCGCCAGCTGCTCTGCCGGCAGGCGCGCCATGCCTTTCGCGTTGGGCATCTGCGCCTTGCTGATCAAGCGGCAGAGATTCATATATCCGAACTTGTCTTCGAC
>JALYYE010000394.1 GCA_030946735.1 Candidatus Dormiibacterota bacterium | reverse complement strand
TCGTGCGTGCCACCGGCGGGCTGGCAGACACCATCGCCGACTGGGACCCGGTGAAGCAGACAGGGAACGGCTTTGTCTTCTCGGCCTACGATCACTGGGACCTGTTTGCCCAGGTGGTCCGGGCGCTGGAGACATTCCGTCAAACGTCGCCCTGGCGCCGGCTGCAGGCCAACGCCATGGCGACCGACGTCAGCTGGGCCAACTCGGCGGAAAAATACGTCGGTCTCTACCGGGCGGCGATGGGAAACCATGCCGATTCACGGGAGTATTCCGCGGCGGCTAGCGACCCCTACAACTGGTAAACGCGGCGCCCCGCCGGCACCAGAAAAGGCCTTCCGTCTAATAGAGGTTAATATTTGGGGCCTTTTCTTGATGAATTGACATCGGTTGGTGCATGATTACGGCGATTCGGCGCCGGAACGCACGCTGAACATCTTTTGCCTGGAAGGGAGGTAGTTGACCTTTATGGATCAATCTATCGGTAAGTCGCGATGGTTGCGAGGATCGACGCTCGTTGCCGGCATGGCTGTTTTTCTCTCCGCCTGCGGAGGGAGTTCGACGGCAACCGGCGATAACATCAAGAACGGGGGCACGCTCATCTGGGCGCTCGACGCTGATGCCCAGAGCCTGAACCCCTTCGTCGCCGGCGACGTGCCATCCGTCCGAGCCTACGGGTTCCTTTTTCCGAACATCTATCAGGCCGATAAGAACTTGAATGTCACCCCGGATCTGGCGGATGGGATGCCATCCATCTCGTCCGATAAAAAGGTCTGGACGGTCAAGCTCCGCAAGGACGCCAAGTGGAGCGACGGCACGCCGATCACGGCGGATGACGTGGTGATGACCGTCAACATGCAGAACAACACGAACCTCGACACCGATGCCGCCTTCGACTGGGGCAAGCTCGACAAAGTCGAGAAGGTGGACGCCAACACCGTCAAGTTCACCCTGACCGAGCCGTTCGCGCCCTTCCTGGCCAACAACCTGCTGACCTTCGTGGCGCCGGCCAGCGTCTACGGAAAGATCGACCCCGCCAAGCAACGCACCGACCCGGTCTCGCTGAACCCGACCGTGACCGGTGGACCTTACAAGTTCGAGAAGCGGGTCGCGGGCTCAGAGATCGACTACGTCGCCAATACCAACTATTACCTTGGCCGGCCCCATTACGACAAGGCCATCGCCAAGGTCATCACGGACGCCACCGCAGCGACGAACGCCCTGATCAACGGGGACGTCGCATGGCACCCCGCTCTCGGTGAGGGCGGCTCCGGCGCTGTGACCAAGGCGAAGGCGGCGAACGGCGTGCAGGTGCACGACTACGCCGACCTCGGATACATCGACATGCGGCTCAATACCCGTAAGGGTCACCTCTTCGACGACGTGAAGACCCGCCAGGCCATGGCCTACGCCCTGGACAAGCCGTCGATCGTGCAGGCCGCGACCGAAGGTCGGGGCCAGGTCCTCTGGGGCGACATCGTCCCGGCCTCGTGGGCATACGACGCCAGCTCGGTGGTCACCTACACGCAGAACGTCGCCAAGGCGAAGTCATTGCTGGCGGAGGCCGGATGGACTATCCCCGCCGACGGCAGCGCGGCGACCCGGGCCGGAAAGAAGTTCGTGGGCAAGATCCGTGTTCGCGCCGGCAAGCCGCAGCGGATCAAGGCCGCCCAGATCATCTCCGACCAGCTGAAGGCGATCGGGATGCAGCTCACGCCCGACCCGACCGACTTCAAGGTGTTCTACAAGCCGATCCAGGCGGGTGACTTCGACGTCGCCATCGCCGGATTCGGTCTGACCGTCGACCCGGACGACTACACGACCTTCCACTCCAGCCAGCTGCAGCCTGAGCATAAGTCGGGCAACAACTGGACCGGTTACAACAACCCGGAGCTGGACAAGCTGATCGACCAGGAGCGGGCGACCATCAAGGCGACCGACGCCGAGACGAAAACCGCTCGCAAGGCGATCTTCAACCAGATGGAGAAGATCATCAGCGGCGACATCGTGACCTACATGCTGTGGGCCGACAAGTCCGCGATGGGCTGGTCGCCGAACGTCGGCGCGGTGGCGGCCGGCGGCGGCGACAACGTGATCTACGTCGACGATGCGCGCAACACCCAGGTGGAAGCGCAGTGGTACTCCAAGACCGGTAAGTAAGTAGCGACTCGATGAGCGAGCGCCGGGGAGGCGGCCGGGCCGCCCTCCCCGGACCGTCCGGGCGGCCGTTCGTTATGCTTCTAGCGGGAGTTCAGGCCGTAGTCAAGCCGAATGCTTTGTACATGGCGAACCGGTGTCATAGGATGAAGACATGACCTTCTACCTCGTTCGCCGGGTGGCGATCGGGATCTTCCTCCTCCTGCTCATGTCGGCGCTCTTCTTCACCCTCACGCGGGTGACGCCCGGGGCGCCGGTCAGCGTAGGTGAGAACCCCCGGATTCACCTGGAGCAGGTCAACCGGCGCCTGCACAACCTGGGCCTGACCGACGTCAACGGGAAGCCCTACTCCGTTCCGGAGTCGTACGTCCGCTACCTTGGCGCCCTGGTCCACGGGAACCTGGGCGACTCCTACCAGTACAACGAGCCGGTCACCACGCTGCTCATGCAGCGGCTGCCGAACTCCATTCTGCTCTTGGGCGCCGCCCTGATCGTGGCCCTCGCCATCGGTATCCCGCTGGGGATCTATGCGTCGACCCACCAGTACTCGAAGCTCGACATGACGACCTCGCTTATTTCGTATATCGGCGTTTCGATTCCCAGCTTCGTGCTGGGCATTTATCTGCTACTCGTCTTCGCGGTCTTCTTGAAACAGACGCCGCTCCACTGGGGGTTCCCCCTCTTCGGCATGCATACGGGTGGGGTCGACGATCCGGTTGACCTCCTCATCCACATGGTCCTCCCGACCACCTCGCTGGCGATCCTCGAGATCGCGATCTTCAGCCGGTTCATGCGCGCCAGCATGCTTGAGGTGCTGCATCAGGACTACATCCGCACGGCCCGCGCCAAGGGGTTGGCGGTGGAACGAGTCAATTACAAGCATGCCCTGCGTAACGCCATCCTCCCCATCATCACTTTGGTGGCGCTGGCCATCCCACAGATCGTCAATGGCGCCATCATCACCGAGGGCATCTTCAGCTGGCCGGGTACGGGGCAGCTCGCCTTCCAGGCCGTGGTCGACCGGGACTACCCGGTCATTCTGGGCGTCGTCATGCTGGTCGCCGCCGGGACCGTGCTCTTCAACCTGATCGCCGACGTCTTGTATGCGGTGGCCGACCCAAGGATCCGGTACTGATGGCCCAGGTCCCTCCGCTTCCCTTCGGACCCTCGGCCGGCCCCAATCTCGGGGCAGTTCCATTGTCCGAAACGACCATCGATCAGGAGCGCGACGTGATGGCACCGCCCGGCGTCAAGGCGGACGAGCTCGCTGGCGCCCCAGAGCTGGGATTCTGGCGTCTCGCTGTCATCCGCTTTCTGCATCACCGGGTGGCGACCGGGGCGCTGCTGATCCTCGGCGTGATCGTGCTGGCTGCGGTCGTCGTGCCGATCATCACCGGCAACACGTACAAGATCCAGGATTACCGCCACCCCTACAAGGTGCCGTTCCAGAGCTTTCAACATCTTCTCGGCACCGACGAGCTCGGCCAGGATGAGCTCGCGCGGCTCCTTCGCGGAGCCAGGGTCTCCCTCATGGTTGGGGTACTCGCCGTGGTCGGCTACCTGATCATCGGCGGCGGCCTCGGCGCGCTCGCCGGCTACTACGGGGGTTGGCTGGACAACGCGCTGATGCGCTTCACCGACATCATCATCTCCATGCCCTTCCTGCTCGTCGTCATCGCGGTCACCGCGGCCACCGGTGGCGTACGACTGAGCACAGTCATCATCGTGATCGCGGCCACCGGGTGGTTCGAAATCGGACGTCTAATGCGGGCCCAGTTTCTTGTGCTTCGAGAACAGGAGTTCGTCCAGGCGGCCAGGGCGCTCGGCGCCTCCAATACGCGAATCATCTTCCGCCACATCCTGCCCAACGCGCTGGCGCCGATCATCGTTTCCGCCACGCTGGGGGTTTCCGGCATCATCCTGCTGGAAGCGGCGCTCGGCTTCCTTGGCTACAGCATCCCGCCGCCGGAGCCGAGCTGGGGCAATATGCTGAGCAACTTCGAGGAGTACCTGCTTTCCGACCACACCTACCTCGTCATCTTTCCGGCCACCGCGCTGGTCATAACCGCCATGGCCATCAACCTCGTCGGTGATGGGATCCGGGACGCGCTGGATCCCCGGCAGCGGTGAGCGACCTTCTCCGCATTGAGGACCTCCACACCCAGTTCCACGTTCACGGCGGCACTGTCAAGGCGGTCGATGGCGTTAACCTGACGATCCCCGCCAAGGCGACGGTCGGCCTGGTAGGGGAATCGGGGTCCGGGAAGAGCATCACTGCGCTCTCCATCATGCGGCTGCTGGAAAAAAATGGCCGGATCACCCAGGGCCACGTCTGGTTTCACGATCGCGACCTCGTCGGAATGCCGGACGAGGAGATGCAGGAGATCCGCGGCAACGACATTTCCATGATCTTCCAGGAACCGATGACGGCGCTCAACCCGGTCTTCACGGTCGGGGACCAGATCGCGGAAGCGGTGCGGCTGCACCAGAAGGTGGATCACGAGGCGGGCCTCAACCGAGCCATCGAAATGCTGCGGCTGGTCGGGATCTCCGATCCAAAACGGCGAGCCGGACAGTACCCGCACGAGCTATCGGGCGGAATGCGGCAGCGGGTCATGATCGCCATGGCGCTCTCAACGAGCCCCGAGCTGCTGATCGCGGACGAGCCGACCACGGCGCTCGACGTGACGATCCAGGCGCAAATCCTCACCTTGATGCGAAACCTCAAGGGAGAGTTTGGATCCGCCATTCTCCTGATCACCCACGACCTGGGGGTGGTGGCCGAGATGTGCGATAGCGTGGCCGTCATGTACGCCGGGCGCATCGTGGAGCAGGCGCCGACCGAGGAACTGTTCGCCAGTCCCAAGCATCCCTACACGCAGGGACTGCTCGCCTCCATCCCGCGGCTTGGAAAGAAGCAGGAGCGCCTCCACGTCATCACTGGCAGCGTGCCGAACCCGCTCGCGGTACCACCGGGTTGCGCCTTCCGTCCGCGCTGCCCGGTCAAAGCTCCGCGGAGCGACCGCGATATTCCAGCGCTCAAGGCCAACGGCGCAGCCGAGCACCTGGTGGCCTGCTGGCAGTACGAATGAGCACGCAAAGGCAAAAGGCGGAGGCCCCCGACACGAACGGCGCGCTGCTGAAGGTGCAGGATCTTGTCAAGTTCTTTCCTATCAAAGGCGGCCTCTTGCAGCAGACGGTCGCGAACGTCAGGGCGGTCGACGGGGTCAGCTTCGAGATCAAGAAGGGCGAGACGCTCGGGCTCATCGGTGAGTCGGGTTCCGGCAAGTCGACCGTCGCCCGCACCATTCTCCGCCTCATCCCTCCCACCTCGGGTGAGGCCTGGCTGGAAGGGCGCAGCATCTTCAAAGCGAAGAAGAAAGAGTTGCACGAGATGAGGCGCGAGGTGCAGATCATTTTCCAGGATCCCTACGGGTCGCTGAATCCCCGCATGTCTGTCGGAGAGATCGTGGGGGAGGGCCTGCTGGTTCACGGCATCGGGTCGGCCCACGAGCGGGAAAAGATCGTCAGCGAGTTGCTGGAAGTCGTCGGCCTGCGGGGTCAATACCGCGGCCGCTTCCCGCACGAATTCAGCGGCGGCCAGCGGCAGCGGATCGGGATCGCCCGGGCGCTGGCGCTCCGCCCGAAGCTCATCATCGCCGACGAGCCGGTCTCGGCCCTGGACGTCTCGATCCAGTCGCAGATCCTCAACCTGCTCGAGGACCTGCAGAATGAGTTCAACCTCACCTACCTCTTCGTCGCGCACAACATGGCGGTCGTCGAGCAGGTCAGCGATCGGATCGCCGTGATGTACCTGGGCAAGATCGTCGAGCTGGCGCCGGCGGAGCAGCTGCTGCGGGGCCCCCGGCATCCCTATACGAAGGCGCTGATCTCGGTCGTCCCGATCCCCGACCCAAGCGTCAGGCGCGACCAGACGGTCCTGGCCGGTGAGATGCCAAGTCCCACCAACCCTCCGTCCGGGTGTCACTTCCGGACGCGCTGCCCGATCGCAACGGACTACTGCGCCGAGGTGGAACCGGCGCTGCGCGAGGTCACCAAGGGCCAATGGGCAGCCTGCCACTACGCCTGACCGAATAAGAACGTTCGTCGGTCGCTAGCGGGTTTCTCCGCGCGACGGGGCGGAGACCCGGGTGAGCCAGTCGCTCATGATCGCGCGCCGACGCAGCGTGCGCCAGGTGTCGAACCAGCTGCCGATCAGGACGAGCCCGAGCGCCGCCGCGGCGAGGATGACATCGAGCCGGCCGCGATCCGGTGGCGTGGTGTCGTAGTGGGCCCAGTAGGCGAACTCGCTGTCGTTGACGGCGGCGATCCCGACGAAGGCGACCGCAAGGACGGCGGTGGCCAGCCAAACGCGGCCGCGGCCGGCGAAGCCCAGGCGGACCAACCCCATCCCGGGCACGGGTGCGAGCCGCCAGACCTCACGGGCCTTCGCCCGCTCCGGCTCGCGCGCGCGGCGGAAGGCGAAGCCATCGACGGCGACTACCCAGGCGATCAGTCCGGCGTACCAACCGGTCGAGATCAGGTCGACCGGCATGAACGTGAATTGGAGCTTGCTGAAGCTCGGCGTGCTGAGCAGCCAGCCGGCCCAGGCGACCCACGCCACCAGAGCCGCCCCGGTCCCAGCGAGCGCGAGTCCGTGATAGGGGCGCGCGGATTGCATCACCGACAGCACCAGGCAGAGGGCAACCACCCAGGCGAGCGGATTGGTCCAGCCAAACACTCGAGGTAGGTGCCCGACCGCGACTTCGATCGTCCAGGGGGTGAGGAGGCTGAGCGCGGCCAACCCGACGATCATGATGTCCCGGCTCGAACGTCCCGAGAGCCGCAGCGCGACCCCACCGACACGCTGTAATCCCGACGCTGCCGCGAACGTGAGCGCCAGGCCAGCGGTGAAGACCGCGACGATCAGCAGCACCTCGGAATTCGGGTTGTTCCGCGTCAGCAGGTAGGCGATGGCGAAGGGCGCCGCCACCAGCAGCATCCCGATCACGAGGTTGCGGACGGAGTTCGAGTTGTCTTGCATCGCTGGCTCCTCGAGTGTACGTTCCGGATACAATCGCGCGGTGTTAAGCGGTCGCCTATGGCGCTATCCCGATTTCTTGAAGCTCTGGGCCGGCGAAACCATCAGCCAATTCGGCAGCCAGGTGACACTGTTGGCCGTGCCTACGGTCGCCATTCTGATCCTGCATGCGGGACCGTTTCAGGTCGGACTGCTCTCGGCGCTCGAGTTTCTGGCGTTCCCCACGCTGGGGCTCGTGGCGGGCGTCTATGCAGACCGGCTCCGGCGCCGGCCGATCATGATCCTGTGCGACCTTGGCCGCTTTCTCGCGTTGGGCTCGATTCCGGTGGCGTTCGTGCTCAACCTTCTGACGCTCGAGCAGCTCTACCTCGTGGCGCTGCTCACGGGGATCTTCACGGTCTTCTTCGACGTGTCCTACCAGTCCTATTTGCCGGTGCTGGTCGACCGAAGCAACCTGGTGGAGGGCAACACCAAGCTCGAAATCAGCCGATCGGTCGCGCAGGTCTCCGGGCCGGCGATCGCCGGCTTTCTCATCCAGTGGATCGGCGGCGCGAAGGCGGTCGCCGTCGACGCGCTGTCGTTTCTCCTCTCGGCGATCGCGCTCGCCTCGATCAACAAGCCGGAGCCGCAGCCCCGGCCGAGCACAGCGAGCGGAGCGACCGGCTTCATACCCGAAATCAGGGAGGGGCTCGACGTGGTGTTCAAGAATCCGATCCTCTGGCGGATCGCGGGCTGCACGGCGACGTTCAACCTCGGATCGAACATGGTCTTCGGCGCGGTGTTCCTGGTGTTTGTCTACCGCCAGCTGCATTTATCCGTGGCAACGGTCGGCATCATCTTCGCCGTAGGCAGCATCGGCGGTTTGATCGGCGCTATCCTTGCCGCCTGGGTCGCTCGCAAGCTGGGCGTGGGGCCAACCCTTGCCATCGCGACCGCGGTAGGCGGCCTGGCCATACTGGTGCTCCCGTTCGCCCTCGTCATCGCGCCCGTCGCGGTCCTCGCCACGCTCGGGTTTCTCGGAGGTCTGACCGGGCCGATCTACAACATCAGCCAGGTGAGCTTGCGACAGGCGATCACCCCCGACCGGGTCCAGGGCCGGATGAACGCCACCATGCGAACCATCGTCTGGGGCACGATGCCGGTGGGCGCATTCATCGGCGGGATCCTCGGAACCGGCATCGGCCTGGTGCAAACCATCGTCCTCGGCGGTATCGTGTCGGTGGCGGCCGCCTTGTGGATCGTCCTGGGCCCGGTCATCCGGCTCAAGGAGCAACCGGCGCCGGTGATGGCATGAAGGGACGCCTCCTGATTCGCGACGTCTGCCTGGCGGATGGCTACTCGGCCACGCTGCAGGTCGGCGTCAGCGTCCTGATCGAAAACGGTCGCATCGCGTGGGTGTCGCCCGACGAGTCCGATCCGGGTGATACCGCGGTGCTCGACGGCGGGGGTGCGACCATCGTCCCCGCATTCGTCGATTCGCACAGCCATCTGACGATGCCCGGCGGCAGCCATTGGATCGATCGCGGCTCGGACCCGCCCGACCAACTCCGCGAGGTGGCGCGACGCAACGCCGCTCGCCTGGTCCAGGCGGGCATCCTCTGGGCGCGCGACGTCGGCTCGCCCGCCGGCCCCGACGGCCGGGCGGTCAGCCTGCTGGTTCGCCAGGAGATGGCCAATCGGACCGGTGCGCCCTACATCCGGGTCGCCGGGACCTGGATCGCCACGGACGGCTATCTGCCCATGACGGTGCCGGTCAAGGATGGCGATGAGCTGAGGGCGGCGGTGCTCGCCCAGCTGGATTCGGGAACCGACTTCGTCAAGATCATGCTCGATCCGCCGGACCGCTCCGACCGCTGTCCATTTACGGTCGAGGATGTGCGAAAGGCGTGCGAAGCCGTACATGCCCGAGGCCGAAAGATCACGGCCCACGCCACCATCCTCGACGGCGCCCGGGTCGGGGCCGAGGCCGGCGTGGATTCCATCGAGCACGGCATGGAGCTCGACGACACGATTGCGGCCACCATGCGCGCGAAGAACGTCGCACTCGTCTCGACGCTCTCGGTGCTGGCGAGCTGGGCGACCTTCGAACGAACGACCCGGATCGAGCGCTTTACGAGCGACGAGGGAAAACGCCGGCTGACCGCCAGGCGGGAGGGGGCGTTCGCGGCCATCAAGGCGGCCCACCGGGCCGGCGTTCGAATCGCCGGCGGGTCCGATTTCGGCGGTGGCTCGGTGCGCGCCGGCCACCTCGCCTGGGAGGTCGAGAAGCTGGTGGAGGCCGGGCTCGAGCCGCACGAGGCGCTGGCCGCAGTGACCTGGCGCGGAGGCGAGCTACTGGGCGTCGACCACGCGGGCAGGATCCGGGCAGGCGACCCCGCCGATCTCGTGCTCGTTCATGGTGATCCGCTGAGCGATCCGCGAGCACTCTGGCGGGTCT
>JALYYE010000357.1 GCA_030946735.1 Candidatus Dormiibacterota bacterium | reverse complement strand
CCGCCTGGCCGATGAGGCCTTCGGCCAGGCCACTGATCAGGCGCTCCTTGTCGACCTCGAGCTGGGCGTCGGTCTCGCTCTCACCGATCAACACGGCACCGGATTTGAGAATGTGGGTATCGACCGTCAGAAAATCGCCGGCCTGCACCGGCCGCTCGACAGCATGCAACTCCGCAAAGCGGAGGCGCAGCCGATCGAGCGCCTCGTCGACCTCCTTGTCGCCGATCTCGCTGTGCGGATGCGGAACCCTGATGTCCTTGTAGTCCTTGAGCGTGATCTCGGGCTTGATCGAAACGGTCGCCGTAAAGCGCATCGGCTGGCCGCGCTCGAACTGCTGCACCTCGACGCGCGGGACATCGATGGGATCCAGAGCGGCTTCGTCGAGCGCCGAGTTGTAGGCGGTGGGAAGGATCAAGTCAAGGGCCTCCTGGCGAAGTGCCGGCCAGCCGATCTCCCGCTCGACCATCGGTCGTGGCGCCTTACCGGGCCGGAACCCCGCAATTCGGACTCGTGGCGCCAGCCGGCCGTAGGCCTGGTCGATCGATCGCGTCACCTGGTCGGCGTCGACTTCGACCGACAGGATGACCTGCGAGCCAGGCTTACGCTCAGTATCGACCTTCACGGCTGCCATGTGATTTACGCTACCAGTTCGCTGCAAATTCGCATACGTCCGAGTGGACAGCCACCGGCGTTCGTTCCCTCCCCCCTTGCCGGCGAGGGAACAGGGTAGGGGGTACGAAATGCCTGGCGCTTGTAACAGATTTGTGGGCGAAGTCTGGCTTGCTCAGGGCGCATATTAGGAGCTGTGACGGACACGGACTGGACCTCTGAAGGACAGGTCGCGAAGCCCAACTCAAAGAAGCGGAGAGGGAAATTACGTGACGGGAAGGCAACAGAGCCCGCTCCGGGAGGGCGCATGATTGTCGATCGGTGGACCCAGGGGATCCTGCCACCGAATTCGGACGAGAATCCGAACGTTCCCGGGATTTAAGGGGGCCTACAGTCCGAGCACTCAGCTGAGCAAACGTCGGCTGAATACATGCGGGCGGAGGGACTCGAACCCTCATGGCTTGCGCCACACGGTCCTAAGCCGTGCGCCTGTACCAGTTCGGCTACGCCCGCAGGGCAGACATGAATATACCCACGTACCATTGCTGCCGTGAGTGCGTTGACCATTGCCCCCGCGGTTCGCGATGCGATGGCCTCCGGTGCCGCGGTAGTGGCCCTGGAATCCGCCGTGATTACGCACGGCCTGCCCAAGCCCGCCGCGATGGACGCGGGCCGACGCCAGTGGGAGGCATGCGAGAAGGCCGGCGCGACTCCCGCCGTGATCGCGGTCTTCGAGGGCCAGCTGCGGGTCGGCCTGACACTGGACGAATGCGCCAAATTGGCAGGGCGAACTGACGCTGTCAAGGTCTCGCCCTGGAACATGGCTGCTACCGTGCTGAGCCCGGGGTTCGGCGGAACTACCGTCGCCGCGACCATCGTCGCCGCCGCGCGGGCCGGCATTCGGGTCGTCAGCACCGGCGGTATCGGTGGGGTTCATCCCGGCGACGGCCAGGATGTCTCCGCCGACTTAACGGAGCTCGGCCGGCAACCGGTCTGCGTCGTCTGTGCGGGGCCGAAATCGACGTTGGACGCCGGTGCGACGCTCGAACGGCTGGAAACGCTGGGGGTGCCGGTCATCGGCTGGCGGTCATCATTGCTGGCTGGCTTCCTGGCCACCTCCGCCGCCCTGCGGCTGCCCGCGCGGGTCGAGACAGCTGACGAGCTGGCGGCGATTCTCTTCCGCCACTGGGAACTTGGCGGCGCCGGGGTCGTGATCAGCCAACCGCTTGCCGGCGAGTTCGCGATCCCCCTCTCCGACCTGGCGCCAGACGCAGCGACCACCGCCCGCGGCCCGCAGCGAACCCCGGCGGAGCTGAGCCAGCTCCAGGCCCGCCTCGGCGATCGGGTCATCCATGCCAACGTCGCCCTGCTGGAGCGCAATGCCAGGCTCGCCGCAGCCGTCGCGCTGGCCATCTGCCGCTATGGCTGAGCTGTCCCCCTCGGAGGAGCAGCTCCGCAGGCTGAAGAATACGGTGATGGGCGCCGGCTATCGGCTGTCGCAGCTAGCCCAATCTGGTGAACTACACGCCGGGGCGGCCACAGAGCTCGCCGCCATTACCCGGGACCTGAACGAGGCCGCCGGCCGGTTAGAGCGCCTTCTCGCCGCCCTCCAGCGACGCCGGTAGCGGATCGGGCCGGACGGCGCTGAAGACCGCGCTCGCGGCGGCGATGGCGACGATGAGGCAGGCGGCCGCCGCCGTGAACAGGGCGATCACGATGATGGGGGCGGTGTTGTGGCCGGCGGTCAGATAGAGCGCCGCCGCCAGCGTCCAGAAGCCGGTGAGGGCGGCCGCGAGTCGGGCCCAAACCGGCGCGGCCTTGAGGTAGCGCTCGTGGGTGCCGAGCTGCAACGGGAGCCGCTCCGCCCACTCCGGACGGAACTTCCATGCCGCCGCCAGCGCCGCCCACCCGGCGGCGTTGATCAGGGCAAAGAGGCTGAGGCCCCCACGCAGAAAATCCACATCTAGAGCAACGCGGGGGCCCCTTCCCTACGTTGGGCGTGGCGAGATTGCTACCAAGCCGCTACTCGAGCAGGCCGCGCAGCCGATCGGCCGATTCCTC
>JALYYE010000200.1 GCA_030946735.1 Candidatus Dormiibacterota bacterium | reverse complement strand
CCTATACTTTCCCTCGCATGCGCGTCGATCGTCGACTCCTGGCAGTGATTACCGTCGTTGCCGTGATTGCGATCTTCATCGACGGGTTCGCCTACGTCTACCGGCTGGCCACCCATCAGCCGTTGACCGGCCCCATCCGCGGCATCCCGACGCTCTCCATCCCTTTCTTGGGTTTTGAGCAGCAGATCTACGTCCACAAGGGACTCGACCTGCAGGGTGGTACCCATCTAGAGTTGCAGATCACCAGTGTTCGCTCCGGCACCACCATTCCGGCGGCCCGAGATATTGCGGTCGCGATCATCGAACGCCGCGTCAACAGCAGCGGCTACGCCGAATCCGTCGTGCGCCCGGAGGGGAGCGACCGCATCATTGTCGAGCTGCCCGGCGTCAACCTGGAGCAGGCAAAACAGATCCTCGGTAAGACCTCCTACCTCACGATCTGGAAATGGGTTCCAGGGACGCCCGACGCTGCCACTCTGCAGCTGCTGAACCCCAAGGACGCCCAAAAGTATCCCGGGTATAAGCCTGAACGCACCGGCATCGATGGCGGCATGATCACGAATGCAAGCCGCTCAACCGACCCGAACACAAATCTGCCCGACGTGACGATCTCGTTCAACCAGCAGGGCAGCGACCTGTTCTGCGCCTTCACCCGCGACCGGGTCACCCATCAGGGCACGCCCGAGAACAAGCTGGCGATCTTTATCGACAAGGACCTGGTGGAAGACGCCAACGTCATCAGCGAGATCTGCGGCGGGAGCGGCATCATCACTGGCGGCTTCACCCCCGCGAGTGCCCAGGCCCTGGCCATCCAGCTGAACTCTGGAGCCTTGCCGGGCACGATCTCGATCGCGTCAGCAACAGAAGTCGGTGCCACGCTGGGCGCCTCGACCGTCAAGCTGAGTTTGCTGGCGGGCGCCTTCGGGCTGGCCATCGTCATCCTCTTCATGCTTCTCTACTATCGGCTCCCGGGCGTGGTCGCCAGCATCGCGCTTCTGCTCTATGCAGCGATCGCTCTGGCCATCTTCAAGCTGTTCGGCGTGACCCTGACACTCGCCGGCCTGACCGGCTTCATCCTTTCGGTTGGAATGGCCGTCGACGCCAACGTCCTGATCTTCGAGCGCGTCAAGGAAGAGCTGCGGGCTGGTCGAACATTGGGAGCCGCGATGGAAGCCGGCGTCCATCGGGCCTGGCCGGCAATCCGCGACTCGAACATCTCGACGCTGATCACCTGCTTCGTCCTCTATTTCTTCGGCGCTCCCCTGATCAAGGGCTTCGCCATCACGCTCGCGATTGGCGTCGCCGTGAGTATGTTCTCCGCCGTTGTGACCACCCAACAGTTCCTGCAGATCCTCGCCGGACTCAGGCCGGCTCGCCGCCTCGCCTTCTACGGTGTCCAGGCGCCCAAGGCCGCCTGATGGTGATCCTCTAGATGGACATCGTCGGCCGCCGCAACTGGTACTTCCTGCTCTCGCTGGCGATCATCCTCCCCGGAATCATCTCGATGGCCGTCTTCGGCTTCCGCCTGGGGATCGACTTCGCCGGCGGCGACCAGTACAACCTGGCCTTCAGTCAACCGGTGCAGGCCGCGGCGGTCCAGAAAGAGATGGACACGTTCAACGTCGACGCGATCGTGCAGCAGGCCGGCCCCAACGGGGTGCTGATCACTACCAAGCCGCTCTCCTCGGCGCAGGAGACAACGATCCGCGCCGACCTGGCCAAGAAATTCCCGCTCGACCCCTCGAGGTCCAGCTACGCGCAGGTCGGTCCGACGATCGCCAGAGAGCTGGTTGTCGGCGCAGGTGGCCTGATCGCGATCGCCTCCATCCTGATCGTCATCTACCTGAGCATCCGCTTCAACTACAAGTTCGCCATCTGCGCCATCCTGGCATTGCTGCATGATGTCTTTGTCCTGACCGGCATCTATTCCATCCTCGGCAAGATCTTCAACCTGCCCTTGGGGGAAATCAACACCCTGTTCGTGACGGCGGTGCTCACCGTGATCGGCTTCTCCGTCCATGACACGATCGTCATCTTCGACAGGATCCGGGAAAACCTGCGGCAGGCGAGCCGGTTGACCTTCGAGCAGAACGTGAACCTGAGCATCATCCAATCGCTCGCCCGATCGGTGAACACCTCGATGACCGTCGTCTTCGTGCTGGTCGCGCTCTTCCTCATCTCGCCGCAGAACATCAAGGGCTTCACCCTCGCGCTGCTGATTGGCATCGTCAGCGGAACCTATTCCTCGATCTTCAATGCGAGTCCTCTACTGGTGGTCTGGAGGCGGCTCGACCCACGGTAAGGAGTCCTATACTCAGGACCAAGTGAATACGAACATTGCAATGCGGGGCCGTCGGCCCTTTTTCTTTTAGTGGTGACCCCATCCACCACAAGTCAGCTCGATCGGATCCGGGAGTTGATCATGCCGACGCTCAGCTTTCTCGGTTACGAGCTGTATGACCTGGCGCTCGCGGGTAGCGGTAGCTCGACGACACTCCGGGTCCGCATCGACCGACCCGAGGGTGTGACGCTCGCCGATTGTGAGCGGGTCAGCAAGTCGTTGAGCGCACTGCTCGACCAGGCCGATCCGTTTCCCACCCGCTATGAGCTCGAAGTCTCCTCACCTGGCGCCGAGCGTCCGCTGCGCAGCCTCGAGGAGTATCGCCGCTTCATCGGCCGCCGCGCCAACGTGCGCTACCGCCTGGGCGACAGCGAGCAAGTTGCCGAAGGACGGCTCACCGCCGTTTCCGACGACATGATCGAGCTGCAGCTGGGCGAAGGGAAGCATCTGAAAACGGTCGCGATCCGGCTGGTGGATATCGTCTCCGCCCGCCTGGCGATCGACC
>JALYYE010000174.1 GCA_030946735.1 Candidatus Dormiibacterota bacterium | reverse complement strand
GGTCGATGAAGATGTCGATCTGCCGGCCGTTCACCTCATCCAGGTAGAGCAGCCGCTGGTGACCGTTCAGGGTGTTGAAGCGGAGGTCTCCCTGGTAACCAAGGGAGTCGAACAGCTTCTGGACCTGGGCTCGCTGCTTCGACGACGCGACGAAATCGAGATCCCCGTACTTCCGCTTGAGGGGAGGCTGCCTGGCGCTGGGCGAGTGGAGGTTGACGGCGGCGCCACCCACGAGCTTCACTGGAACCCGGGCCGTGCGGGCTGCCGACGAGATCCGCTGCGCCTCGGCGATGATGTCGGCCGCCGGCAGTTCGGTTGCAGGGTCGGCCGTCTCAGGTCTCCTTGACGTCGACGATGATCGTTTTGAGGTCGGTCATCTGCTCGATGGCACGATAGCCGCCGACCCGGCCGATGCCGCTTTCCTTCCCCGCCCGGCCCCCGAATGGGATGTGCGCCTCCCAGTAATTCGACGACTCGTTGACATTGACCCAGCCGGTCTCCAGCCGCTGCGCGAAGCGCAGGGCACGATCGATGTCTTTCGTGTACACGGACCCGAGCAGGCCGTATGGCGAGTCGTTGGCGATCGACAGGGCCTCGGCCTCACCCTCGAACGGAATGACCGGCGCGATCGGACCGAAGGTCTCCTCGCGGCTGACGCGCATCTGCGGGTCGACGCCCCGCAGCACCGTAGCCTCGTAATAGAGTCGCGTCGGAAAACGGGCGGCGCGATGCCCGCCGGTCACGATCTCTGCGCCACGCGCCACGGCGTCCGCCACATGCTCGTCCATCTTGGTGGCGACGCCCTCGTTGTTCAGCGGTCCCATTGTGGTCGCATCGTCGAACGGATCGCCCAGCTGGATCTCGTTGACGGCGTGGGTCAGGCGGGCGATGAAGGCATCCTGGATGCCGCGCTCGACCAGGATCCGCTCGCCGGCCGTGCAGCTCTGCCCGGCGCAGAGGAAGCAACCGACGATCGTTCCCTCGACGGCCCTGTCGATGTCAGCGTCCTGGAAGATGACGATCGGGCCGTTGCCACCCAGCTCCAGCATCACGTGTTTGCCCGCCGCGCGGCGGGCAACCGATCGGCCCGTTTCCGTCGAACCGACGAAGGCCACGCCGGCGATCCTCGGGTGACCGGCGATCTCATCGCCGACGACCGATCCGGGACCGGTGACGAGGTTGACCGCGCCGCTCGGCAGGTCCGCATCGGCCAGGCACTCCATCAACTTTACGGAGATGGCCGAGGTCGAGGAGGCCGGCGCCCAGACCAGGGTGTTGCCGCCGGCGAGCGCCGGCGCGATCACCTCGGTCGCCATCGTGAGCGGCCAGTTCCAGGGAGTGATGACGCCGTACACGCCACGGGGGACGCGGAGGGTGAAGACGAGCTTGTTCTTGCTCATCGAGGGAATGACATTGGTCTCCAGCCGCTTGATGTCCTCGGCAGCGATCCGGAAGTATTCGATCGCCTCGCCCACCTCGCCGACGGCCTCCGCCTTGAAAGGCTTGCCCTGGTCGAGGGTGAGCCAGCGGGCGAGATCATCGCGCCGGCGCTCCATGGCATCGGCGACGCGGTGAAGGAGAGCCGCCCGCTCGAACGCGCCGAGCGCAGCCATCGCGGGACGCGCCCGATCAGCCGCCTCGACGGCCCGACTCGCATCCGCCCTGGTCCCTTTGGGAAGGCGCGCGATCACCTCGCCGGTCGCGGGGCTCAACGCCTCGAAGGTCTCGCCGCCTTCGGCGTCGACCCAGCGGCCCCCCACGAACATCTTCAGCGTCTCCGTCTTGTCGACGACCTTCATCCTCTCCCTCCTGATGCGGCAGCGGCGGGTAACTCTTTCAACCGGGTCATCGCCGGGTCGTAAAGCGGCTCGGGAGTCACCGTTGCCCGATGGCGCCGGCCGAAGTATTGCACTTCGACCGCGGTCCCTTCCGCCGCGAACTCGAGCGGAAGGTAACCGTAGATGATGCTCTTTCCGACTGTGTAGCCGTAGTTCGCACTTGTGACGTAGCCCAGGGCGTGGCCCCCTCCCTGCCCTCCCCCGCTCGCGGGGGAGGGTGAGGGCTCGACGGGGAAGATTGGCTCCTTGCCCATGACCACAACGGTTGGGTCGTCGAACGTCATGCAGCAGAGCTTTCGGTCGACGCCACGGTCCTTGATCTGCAGCAGCGCCTCGCGGCCGATGAACTCACCCTTGTTGAGCCGGACGGCGAAGCCGAGGCCCGCCTCATAGGGGTTGTACTCGCTGTGGATGTCGGCGCCCCAGAGGCGGTAGCCCTTCTCCAGCCGGAGTGAGTCGAATGCGCCGCCGCCAAGGGCGGCGATCCCGAGTGGACGGCCAGCCTCCCAGAGCGTGTGCCAGAGATGAAGGCCGTATTCGGTCGATGCGTAGATCTCCCAGCCGAGCTCACCAACGTAGGAGATCCGGATGGCGTAAGCGGGTACGCTTCCGATGCGGATGGGCCGTGCGCTGAGGTACGGAAACGCCTGGTTCGACACGTCCTCTTCGGCCAGCGGCTGAACGAGGTCGCGCGAACGGGGGCCCCAGACGCCGATACAGCACAACGAGGAGGTCAGGTCGCGGAGCTGGACGGAACCGTCATCGGGAAGCTGATGCCGCATCCAGGCGAGGTCGTGCATTCCGACACCGCCGCCGGTCACCACCCAGAAGCGGTCGTCCGCGACGCGCGTCACCGTCAGGTCGGTCATGATGCCGCCGAGCGGGTTCAGCATGGCCGTGTAGGTGACCTTTCCCGCCGGCTGATCCATCTGGTTGGCAGCGATCCGCTGCAAGTAGTCGAGCGCGCCGGGCCCGCTCACTTCGACCTTGACGAATGGCGTGGCGTCGAAGAGCACGACCCGCTCACGGGCCGCCCGATGCTCCGCCCCTTGGACCGGCGACCAGAAGCGGGACGCCCAGCCGCTGCGAGTGGCAAAGACCTGGCCGTCCAGCGTCGACCGGTTTGACTCATACCACTGCGGGCGCTCGCAACCGGCGGCCTCGAAGAAGACCGCGCCGAGTTGGTCCTCGCGCTCGTAGAAGGGCGATAGGCGCAGCTTGCGAGGCCGCTCCATCGGCTGTACCGGATGGATGATGTCGTAGATCTCGCGGTAGTTCTGGGCGCCGCGGGTCTCGATGTAGGCACGGGTGAAAACGTGCGGGTAGAAGCGGTTGAGATCCTCCTCGCGGAGGTCGAGGCTCGACTGACCCTCGACCATCAGCTCGGCAACCGCCTGCGCCGCGCCCGGGCCGTGGGTGAGCCAGACCGCCTCGCACGACCAGAAACCGCGGACGTCGAGCGACTCGCCGATCAAGGTATGGGCGTCGGGAGTGAAGGAGAACATGCCGTTCACCTTCTCGACCAGCTCGGCCGAGCTGAGCGGCGGATAGAGCTCACGGGCATAGCCGACCGCCGGCTCGAAGAGGTCGTCCCGGAATGGAACGCAGGACGGCATCAGCCCGTCCTCCCAGGAATGTCGCAGCTCTTGTGGATCGTTAAGGACTGGCTCGTGCCGGTAGGAGCCGAACAGGTAGCTCTGGTAGTGCTGGCGGAAATACATCGACCGATCCTGGTGACGGACGATCGGCATCGACTGCCAACCCCGCTCGCCCGCCGGCTCGGGGAGCGGGTCCGTGATCCCGTACAGGTGCTGCATTGGTTGCAGTGCAATGCGGACGCCGGCCATCTTGCCGACGACGGGGCCCCAGATGCCGGCCGCCGACAGGACGTTCTCGGTCTCGATCCGGCCGCAGTCGGTCATCACCGCGGCGACCCGGCCGTGCCTGACCTCGATCCCCGTCACCCGCGTCCCGCCGATGAAGCGCGCGCCTTTCGGTTCGGCGTGGCGAGCCATCGCCTCGCAGGCCTTCACCGTGCGGACGCAGCCATCGCCCGGCACGTGGATGGCGCCGAAGAGGTGGTCGGTCCGCATGATCGGCACCAGCCGCTTGACCTCTTCGGGGCTGACGAGAGTCGTCTCCAGGCCCCAGGAGGTGGCGTGCCCATGCTTGCGTTTCAGCTCCTCCCATCGCTCCCGCGTGGCGGCCACCTCGAGGCTGCCGGTTTCCAGCCAGAGGGGTTCCCCGTCGAGTTGCAAATCGCGATAACAATCGACGGACCGCATCGCGATGTGGCACGTGGTCCGGGCGACGTTGTTCTGGAACACCATGCCGGGGGCGTGCGAGGTCGAGCCGCCGGTCTGAAAGAGCGGGCCCTGGTCGAGAACGACGATGTCCTTCCAGCCGAAGCGGGTCAGGTGGTAGGCGGCGCTGCTCCCGACGATCCCGGCGCCGATGATAACGACCCGAGCGCGGTCCGGCAGGCCATCAGACCGTGGCATGGAGGATCGCGTCTTTGCGGACTTCGATGAATGCCTTGAGCTGTTCATCGACGCCCGACTCGATGCCCGGGTCCTTGTAGTCGGCCAGCAGCTGCTTCCACTTCTCGCTGGCCACCTTGTCGGCGGTCCGCGCGCCCATCCGCTGCCAGCGGTCGTAGTTCTCCGTGGAGGAGATCATCGGCCGGTAGAACCCGGTGCGGTAGTGGCGCATGGTGTGCTCGGAACCGAGGTGGTGGCCGCCGGGACCAACCTCCCGAATCCCGTCCATCGCGAAGCCCTCCTCATCGAAAGGCATGCCCTTTTCCAGCATCCACTCGAACATGCGCAGCGCCTCGACGTCGATGATGAACTTCTCGTAGGAGGCGAGGAGGGCGCTCTCCAGCCAACCGGCGGCGTGGAGCACGAAGTGGACGCCGCCGAGCAGGGTGGGCCACATGCACATCATGGATTCGTAGGCGGCCTGGGCATCGGGCGACTTCGAAGACGTCAACGCGCCTCCGCCGCGGAAGGGGATCCGGTAGTGGCGAGCCATCTGGGCGCTGGCGAGGATGCCCATGGCAGACTCCGGCGTCCCGAAGGCGGGGCTGCCCGATTGCATGTCGATGTTTGTCAGAAACGAGCCGTAGATGCAGGGGGCGCCGGGCCGGATCAGCTGGATGAGGGCGATGCCCGCCAACGCCTCGGCGGTTTGCTGGGCGAGCGTGCCGACGAGTCCCATTGGCGACATCGCGCCCGCCATCAGGAAGGGCGTGACGATGACCGGCTGGTTGGCCTCCGCATAGGTCATCAACGCACCCAGCATCCGGTCGTCATAGCGGAGCGGGCTGTTGACGTTGACGAGAGCGAGCAACGCCGGCGTTCTTTCGATGTTCGCGCGGCCACCGAACAAGATGGACGACATTTCCACGGAGTCGCGCGCGCCCTCGTCCGAGATCACGCTTCCCATGTAGGGCATGTCGGTCCAGCGAATATGGGAGTAGACCATGTCCAGGTGGCGGGTGCCCAGCGGCAGGTCTTCCGGCTCGACGATCGTGCCGCCGGCACAATGGATCTGCGGGGTGGCCTGCGCCATCTTGTCGAAATTCGTGAAGTCGAGAATGGTCGCACCGCGACGACCCCGATCGAGGTCGGTGATGAACGGTGGCCCGTAGACCGGGGCGTTGACCATGTAATCCCCGCCGATGGTGACGGTGTTCTTGGGGTTGCGCGCCTGGACGTTGAAGGTCGCCGGCGCCTTCGCCACCTGTTCCTCGATGAAGGCGCGCTCGAAACGAACCCGCTGGTCCTCGATCTTCAGCCCGGCCCGGCGAAAGATGTCCAGCGATTTGGGATGCAGAAAATCGACGCCGATCTCCTGCAGGATCTGCATGGCGTGGTCGTGGATCTGCCGGACCTGGTCCTCGCTGAGGATCTCGTAGCGGGGCATCGTGTTCTTCCACATGGCTATGACCCCGCGTGCGCGAGTGTCCGCGTTGCCTTGCGATGGCGACCAGCTTCGAAGGCGCGGGCATAGATCTTCTCGTAATTCCTGGCGTCGACGTCCCGCGGATTGCCGATGCTCTGCGAATCCTCCGCCGCTTTTTCGGCCAGCATGGGAATCTCCTCTTCGGCAAAGCCGAGCTCGTTGAGCGACGGGATGTCGAGGTCCTCGGTTAGCTGAAAGACGTACTCGACAGCTACCTCGGCCGCCTTCCAGACGGTCTTGTTGGTGGTGTCGAGGGCGAGCGCTTGCGCGATCCTGGCAAACCGCTCGGGCTCGCCGGCGTAGTTGTATTCCATGACGGGGGCGAGCAAGCGGCCGGTGAGTGCGCCATGGGGCGCGTCGCGCACGCCGCCGGCGCTCTGGCTCATCGCGTGCGCGGCGCCGGCCGAGTCGGTGCCATACGCAAGGCCGGCGAGCATCGCTGCCATGCTCATGTGGTAGCGCGCCTCCAGGTTGTGGCCCTGCGCATAGGCGACCCGCAGCCAGCGGCCGCAGTACTCCATGGCGTGGATGGCCACGGCATCGGTGAACGGCTGGTGATAGGCCATGGTGTAGCACTCGATGGCGTGCGTCAGGGCATCCATGCCGGTCCCCGCCGTCACACCGGCGGGTAGGTTCACGCTCAGCTGGGGATCGATCAGCGCCACCCAGGATGCGATATTCGGCGTGCCGCCGACGTTGAATTTGATTTTCCGGTCCGGATCCGTGATCACCGCCCACAGGGTCACCTCGCTGCCGGTCCCGGCGGTCGTCGGGACTGCCACCAGCGGCGGGATGCGCGAGTGGATGGGAGCCTTGCCCCACTCGTACTGGACGATGCTGCCGCCGTGGACGGCGACAACGCCGATGCCTTTCGCGGAGTCGATGGAGCTACCGCCGCCGATGGCGACCATGCCATCGCAGCGCTCTTTCTTGTAGTAGGCAGCGCCGGTGTCGACCAGTTGAATGCCGGGATTCGCCCGCACCTGGTCGTAGGTCACCGGATCCAGGCCGGCGGCGCGAAGCGGCTTGAGGGCCTCGTCGAGGAGGCCGGCTTTCACGATGCCCTGGTCGGTGACGACGAGCGGCCGCTTGATCCCGATGGCCGCGGCTTCTTTGCCCAGCGCGGACAGCGCTCCGATGGCATGCACCATGCGGGTCGGCGATTGGTAACTCTTGAGAACGCTATCAAGGACGGTCAATGGTTTCGAATCCTCCTTCGACGGAGGGCGGAAGCTCGCGCCTCCGCCCTCGTAGCTGACCTACTACTCGACGGGAATCTCGTGATGGATCGCC
Organism: Candidatus Dormiibacterota bacterium; assembly: GCA_030946735.1. GTDB lineage: Bacteria > Chloroflexota > Dormibacteria > CF-121 > CF-121 > CF-13. The sequence goes on along the minus strand of JALYYE010000174.1, from coordinate 15,151 downwards.
CGCAGGTCGATCCCCTGACGACGGCGATAGAAGAACGCGACGACATAGATCACGATCGCCAGGACGTAGAGAACGGCCAGATAGATGAGTGATTTCTGGTTGTTGATCGCGTAGACAGAGTCGGTAAACCATTTGACGAGGTTGAACAGAAGGAACGCCCCGGTGATGACAGCCGCCACCGTGATGACGGGCACGCCACCGACCCGCAGGTTTTTGATGGGCGAGTTGTTGAAGATGCTTGCCCGCCGCCAGGGCAAAATGGCAGCCGCCACGACCGTCCCAAGGTAGGTGACTGCGATGACCAGGGTGGCGTCAAGGGTCAACGTGCTGAACCCACCGACGTAGGCATAGAGATAGCTGACAACCAGGGCGGGAATGACCATCAGCGCCAGTGCGCCATAGGGTACGCGGCGCCTGGCTGAGATTTTCGCCACCCATTCCGGAAGAACCCGGTCAAATGCGGCCGCAAAGATGACCCGGGTGGAGGACAGGAACAGCGTGCCCGACCAGCCCCAGAACCAGACGCTCATTACGGCCAGCAACAGGAACTGGAAGACGTGACTGTTGATGAGCCAGCCGGTGAGCATCACCGGGTGCGGGTAAATCGAAGAGGGGATGGGCGTGTTAGCGACGGCGTTGGCATTGTTGTAGGCGGCCGCCTCAAAGAACTCCCAGCCGATGGTCTTGGCCATCAACACAAAGACGACGCCTGAAAGGATGATGGTGGCCCATAGGCCCCAGAACATGCTGCTGAAGATCCTCCGGTAATCTCGCGTCCCCCGCACCTCCCCGTAGAGTGTCGCGCCCCACACCGGCCAGAGGAGGTAGAAGACGAGGAATGGAATCAGTAGCAAGGTGGGACCCAGGGAGAAGGCGTTGAACGAATAAGGGCTGAAGCCCGCCTTGGTGGCCGCGGCAATGGTGTCTCCATACGCGTCCTTACCCGTGTAGCCGAAGAGGTTGGTTGCCTCCCGCTGGACGGCCTGATGCATTCCGTCCTGGCCGATGAAGAGCAGAAGGACGGCCATAACCGCCAGCCCTGCAAGGCCGGCATAGAAGCAGAATTTCTGGATCTTCGCGTACCCTTCCATACCCATCGTCACGTAGACGCAGACGAAGGCGAGCACGATCAGACAAGCGATGAACAGGCCGGTACCGGGGCCCGTCCCAAAAAAGGTGGCCCAGTCTTGCCGTCCGATGGTGGCGCTCAGCGGCGAGAGCACCATCTCGTTGAGGACCTGCGCATAAATCGGCGTCCAGTGCCAGAGGATGAACCACCAGCCGGTCATTGAGAGAACGAATGCGACCCCCCCGCCGAGGACACGGCTCTGCCAGGTGTAGTCGCCGCCGGCTCGAGGCATGGCCGCGACGAGGGCGGCATAGGTAACGACGAGGAACGTGATGAATGCGCCGCAGAGAAGTACCGCGGTAAGAAGGTGCCCGCTCGATATCGCGCTGATGGTAAAGGGCAAGATGCTAAAGCCCAGAGCGATGAGGTTGACCGACATGAACGAGTAGATGAAGGCGTCAAAGCCCGACCAGGCCTTGACCAGGCCTGTGGCATTCCTCAGGAAGAGGGTTTGCCTGGGCGGCGCTGGTGTCGTTGTCGCCATTAGTTCCTCCTTCGAAAATTTGATCGACGCGCCTGCATCGTTGGGTTTAGCTGCTCACCTCCTATCCGTTGACCAGTTGATAGTTCTTGATTCCTTTCTTCTGGTCGAGCTCCAAGATCGCGGCAAGAAGCAGCCCCTCTTCGTAGGCGCTGCCTGGGTTGATCGCGAGGGTTTTGCCGATCCGCGTGATGCCCTTGCCCTCATGAATGTGGCCATGCAGCGAAAGCATCGGCTGGTATTGGTCGATCGCCTCCCGGACCGCCTTCGAGCCGACATGCTCCATGGCCCGGCCTCCATGCTTGGGCCGAAGTTCCTCGTCGAGCGCCGGCGCCTCGTCAATCTGTGTCCCAAAAGGCGGGGGATGAAAGTTGAAAATCGCCCGGCTCATGTCCTTGATGTCGCGGATCATGGGCTCCATCCGCTTCGTCAACTCTTCCTCGGGCGCCTCGCGGTAGGTATGCCAGGGCGTCGGATTGGCCCAGCCGGAGGAGATCATCTCGTAGCCGCCGATGTCGATCATCTTGCCTTCGGCGAGCTCGACCCGCGTGGCGTTCGCGATCACCTCGTCGATCTCGATCTCGTCGTCGTTGCCGGGCGCCACGAACACGCGGACCTTGCTGTCCTTCAGCTTCTCCTCGGCCATTTGCATCCACCGCTCAACCGTCTTGCACATCTGCTCGGTGAAGAGGGTCTGGACTTTTGCCGGGTCCTTCTCCAGCTCGGCGACTTGCGCCGATGTCATCCGGACGGGGTAGTAGCCCTTGCGTTGGACCTGCGTCTCCACCTCGGCGACCTCGTCGCGGCCGACACGCTGCGATACGCCCGAGAGGGTCAGCTCGAAGCTGTCGCCGTCCTCGACGATCGGGATCATGGCCTTACCGGTCATGTCCCCACCACATATCAGGATGTCGGCGTTGAAGAACTTGGCCGCGTTGAGAAACTTCCGCCAGCAGACTTCGGAGCCGTGCAGGTCGGTCGCGTAAAACACTCTCACTGTTTTCCCTCCCTACAGAACCTTGCGGATGGCGTGCTCGAAGCCCGCGACGTGCTGGCGCATGATGGACTCCGCCTTTTCGAGGTCGCGCGAAACGATCGCGTCGAGGACCTGGCGATGCTCCTCGACCGCCTCCTTCAGCCGCACTCCTCGGTCGAGGCCGAGGAACCAGATGCGGAGGCTGAGGTTGAAGCTCTCTTCCAGCATCGCCTGCAGGAAGGCATTGCGCGTCGCCTGGTAGACGAGCCGATGGATGTGCTGATCGAGCCGCATCAGGTTGTGGACGTCGGCCTCGTCGATGGTGCGGAGCTCGGCCATCAGCGCCTCCATCTGCGCCCGCTCGCGGGCGGTCGCGCGCTCGGCGGCGAGGCGCGCCGCATAGCCCTCCATCTCGGTGCGAACCTCGGTCAGCCGGTGGAGGTCGGTCAGGTTGATGTCGGACACGAAGGTCCCGCGGTGCGGAACAAACGTAACCAGGTTCTCGTGCGCGAGCCGCTGCAGGGCCTCCCGGATCGGCGTTCGCCCGAGGCCAAGGTCCTGACGCAGCCGCGCCTCCTCGATGACCGAACCCGGTGCCAGCCGCAGGGTGACGATCTGGTCCCGGATCAGGAGGTAGGCACGCTCGCCGTGGGAGCGGGCGGACCCGCTCTGCAGGACGACCGTATGCAGCGTTCCCTCCTCGCCGCTTCGGCGCACCATACGAGCCGCCGTCAGCTCGCTCGCCAACTTCCCCTCCCCGTATATCGGCCGTACACCAGCGATATATCGGCCTGCGCCGAACGCTAGCACGGGTTCCGAAAGAGGTCAAGATCCCACCGGCCGGGGGCATTTCTCGTTTGGTCATCCTCGCTATGCTGTGAGCCGGCGTTTAAGACCGGGAGGAGGGATTCGGGTGAGCGACGTGCCTGGGAAGGCGAGAGTCGTCGTGATCGGTGCCGGGATCGTGGGCAACAGCATGGCCTACCACCTGGCGCAAAACGGTTGGAAGGAGATCGTCCTGATCGACAAGGGTCCACTGCCCAACCCGGGCGGTTCGACCGGGCACGCCTCGAACTTCATCTTTCTCACCGACCATTCGAAGGAGATGACGCTCTTCACGCTCGACAGCGTGCGTCAGTACCAGGAGCTTGGAGTCTTCACCCAGAGCGGCGGCGTCGAGGTCGCTCGCACCACCGAGCGGATGGAAGAGCTCAAGCGGCGGCTGGCATCGAGCAAGGCCTGGGGCATCGATGCCGAGCTGGTGTCGCCGGCCGAGGTCAAACGCCTCGTCCCTTTCATCAACGAGAAGGTCATTCTCGGGGGATTCAGCCAGGCGGGCATCGGCACGGTCGACTCGCTGCGGGGCGGAACGCTGATGCGCGAGAAAGCGCAGGCCATGGGCGCCCTCACCGTGCTCGCCAGCACCGAGGTGACGGGGATCGACGTCGAGAACGGCCGGGTGCGTCGCGTGCGCACGGACAAAGGGGATATCGAGACCGAGACCGTGGTGATAACCAGCGGCATCTGGAGCCCGCGTCTCGCTCGCATGGCGGGCGCCTCGATCCCGCTGAGTCCCGCCGTCCACCAGATGATCAGCGTCGGTCCCGTGCCGCTCTTTGCCGACACCGTCGGTGAGATCAAGTACCCGATCATCCGCGACATGGACACCAATGGGTACGAGCGCCAGCACGGTGGCGACCTCGAGGTTGGGTCGTACGACCACCGTCCGATCCTGTGGGAACCCGACGATATTCCGTCGATCGGCCAGTCCAAGCTGTCACCGACGGAGTTGCCCTTCACCAAGGAGGACTTCGACGAATCGCTCGAGCACGCGCTCGAGCTGATCCCCGACATCCTCGGGGACCCCAGCGTCGGCATCCGACACGCGATCAACGGGCTGCTCTCGCTGACGCCGGACGGGTTGCCGCTGCTCGGGGAAACGCCGGAAGCGAAGGGCCTGTGGTCGGTGGCGGCGGTCTGGATCAAGGAAGCGCCCGGCATCGCGCGTTGCGTTGCCGAGTGGATGACGTCGGGCGTCCCCGAAGTCGACCCATCGGGATCCGATATCGCGCGCTTCTACGACCACCAGAAAACCCGGGCGCACATTCGTGGGCGCACCGCGGAGGGGTTTAACAAGACCTACGGCATCGTCCACCCGCGCGAGCAGTGGGAATCGAACCGGCGCGTCCGGCTCAGCCCGTTCTACGAACGGGAAAAGGCGCTCGGTGCCGTCTTCTTCGAAACCGCTGGCTGGGAGCGCCCCAACTGGTACGCATCGAACAAGCCGCTCGTCGAGGAGTACGGCGAGCGGGTGATGCCGCGCCGCTACGAGTGGGATTCGCGCTGGTGGTCGCCGATCATCAACGCCGAGCATCTCGCTATGCGAGACCGGGTCGGCATGGTCGATCTGTCGGCATTTGCCGTCTTCGACATCGCGGGCACCTGCGCGCTCGATTACATGCAGAGGATGTGCGTGGTCCAGATGAATGTTCCGGTGGGGCGGGTCATCTACACCTCGCTGCTGAACACTTCGGGTGGCATCAAGGCCGACCTCACGGTGATGCGGCTTGGAACCAACCACTTCCGGGTGGTGACCGGCGGCGCCGACGGGATGCGAGACCGCAAGTGGTTCACGGACCATCTGCCTGAGGACGGCGCGGTCCAGCTGACCGACCTGACCTCGAGCTGGGCGACCATCGGCGTCTGGGGACCGCGCGCCCGTGACTTGCTGCAGTTCATCACCGATGCCGACGTCTCGAATGAGGGCTTCGCCTTCGGAACCTGCCGCTTCATCGATATCGGTCCGGTGCGTGCGCTCGCGTCTCGCATCTCCTATGTCGGCGAGCTCGGCTGGGAGATCTACGCTCCCTTCGAGCAGGGGGCGCGCCTGTGGGACGCGATCTGGGAGGCCGGCCAGCCGCACCGGATCGCGCCGGTCGGTATCGGCGTGTATGGCACGACCGGACGCCTGGAGAAGTGCTATCGCGCCTACGGCAATGAGCTGGAGCAGGAGTTCAACCTGGTGGAGACCGGTCTCGCCCGGCCCCAGGTCAAGTCGCAGGACTTCATCGGCAAGGAGGCCTATCTCAAGCAGCGCGCCGAGTCGCCGGCCATCACCCTATGCACGCTGACGATCGACGACAACACCTCACGCTCGGGATTCAAACGATTCATGATGGGGCGCGAGCCGGTCCTGTCCCCGCAGGGCAAGCGGATCGTCGACCGGCACGGACGCGGTTCCTACGTCACCAGCGCCGGGTCGGGCCCGTCGGTTGGCAAGACGATCATGATGAGTTTTCTCCCGCCGGAGCAGGCGACGGTCGGCACCAAGCTCGCGGTCGAGTATTTCGGTGAGCAGTACCCGGCGACGGTCGCGGTCGTGGGCCCGACGCCCATCTTCGACCCCCAGAACACCCGCGTGCGGAGCTGACCGACCACTGATGAATGTCCTGGTCTGCGTCAAGCGGGTCCCCGCCACCGCCGGCCAGATCACGTTGACACCCGACGGCCAGGAGATCGACACGCGCTATCTGGGCTTCACGATCAGCCCACACGAGGAATGCGCGGTGGAGGAAGCGGTGCGGATGATCGAGGCGCACGGCGGGAGCACCACCGTGCTCACGCTCGGACCGGAAGCCGCGGCTGACCAGCTACGCGATGCCATGGCGCTGGGCATCGAGCGCGCCATCCTGCTCGAAACCGATGGACGGGAATGGGACCCGGTGGCAACCGCCGCGGCGGTCATCGAGGCGATCGAAGCCGAGCGCGCCGCCGGCCGCAGCTATGACCTCGTCCTGTTCGGGAACGAGTCCGCGGACAGCGCGGGATACCAGGTAGGCGTCCGCGTTGCCGATACCCTCGATGTTGCGTGCGTGACCGGGATCAAGGCAATCGAGATTGACGACGGCCGCGCGACGGTTCGCCGCCAGACGGAATCGGGATGGGAGACAGCCGAGGTAGCGCTCCCCGCCGTGCTGACGGTGAAGGAAGGGCTCAACCTGCCGCGCTACCCGTCGCTGCCCGGACGGCTGAAGGCCAGGAAGAAAGAGATCGAGAGGTTGAAGCCACAGTGGCGCGATGGCGGGCTGGAGAAGATCCGCCTCAAGCTGCCGGTGCAGGCCGAACACACGGTCGAAATCCTGGGGAAGAATGGCGACTCTGGCGCCCAGCTGGTGGAAATCTTTCAGCGACTGGGGTTGCTCTGATGGTCCTCACCTTTATCGAGCACGCCGCCGGAGCGCCGACCATGCTGTCGCTCGAGGTGCTCACCATGGCTGGTCGCCTCGCGCGAGAGATGGGCGGCCCACTCGAAGCCGTTGCCATCGGACCAAAGGGAGCTTCAGCCGCGGGGATCCTCTCCTCGTATGGGGTGAGCACGCTGCACGTCGCCGACGATCCACGGTTGGCTGACTACGCGCCGGAGGCCTGGGCGCGCGCGATCGCCACACTTGCCGCCGAGGTCAATGCCGGCGTCGTCATCGCGACGGCGAGCGACCGCGGCGGCGAGGTCATGGCCCACGTCGCCACGCGGATGACGTTGCCGATGGCCGCCAACTGCACCGAGATCGTGCCCGGCGAGCCGTTCACCGTGACACGTCAGCGTTGGGGCGGGAGTCTGCTCGAGGAGGCGCATCTGAAGGGCACGATCAAGCTATTGACGCTCGCGCCCCACGCACTTTCGGCGGAGGCGTCGCCCAGCCGCACCGAGGTCACAACTCGCACCTTTGCGCCGGCGCTCGACGACAAGGATTTCCGCGTGCGACTTAAGCCCCAGGTCGAGGCTGATACCGGAAAGATCTCTCTCGCCCAGGCCCGCGTCGTCGTCGGCGGCGGCCGCGGCGTGGGCAGCGCCGAGGGCTTCGCGTCCTTGGAGGAGTTGGCGGCCTTGCTCGGTGGCGCGGTCGGCTGCTCCCGGGCGGTGACCAGCCTTGGCTGGCGGCCGCACGCGGATCAGGTGGGACAGACCGGGACGCGCATTGCGCCGGATCTCTACATCGCCTGCGGGATCAGCGGCGCGATTCAGCACATGGTCGGCTGCCGGGCGGCCAAGCACATCCTCGTCATCAACACGGACGCCAACGCACCCATCGTGGCCCAGGCGGACTATGCCGTGATCGGCGACGTCCAGAAAGTGCTCGCGGCGGTCAACGCCGAAATCAAGCGCGTCAAAGCGGGAGAGCCTAGCCGAACCCCCGCCTGAGATGCGCCATCGCTGGTGAGCTTAAGTTCCACTCGGGGAGGCGTGCGTAGGGGCTTGCCTCCCCGCCAAAACCCGGGTATATTTCGTTGTGCCATGAGCACCGGTTTCGTGACGCGCAACAAAGTCCAGTCGCTGGACCGGGCGCTCGAGATCCTCAAGCTCCTTGGCGCCGAGCCCGAGATGCGGGTCACCGACCTGGCTCGCCGGCTGGAAGTACACAAGTCGACCGTCTTCCGCTTGCTGTCGACCCTCCAGGAACACGGCCTGGTGGAGCAGAACCCCAGTACCGAGAAATACCGCCTGGGCTACGGCCTGGTTCGGTTGGCGGGCTCGGTCGTTTCCGAGCTCGACCTCGCCCGCGTCGCGCGCCCGGTGCTCGAAGAGCTCGCGCTCCGCACCGGCGAGACCGTCAACCTCGCGATCCTCCAGGGGAACCAGGTGGTCAACATCGACCAGATCGCGGCGCCGAACCTGGTGGTCAATGTGAACTGGGTGGGAAAGCAGACGCCGCTCCACGCGACGTCGAACGGCAAGGTCCTGCTTGCGTACCTGCCGGAGGATGAGCGCCAGCGGGTCCTCGGCGGGTCGCTGCCCCGACTGACCCCCCGAACCATCACCGACTTTCGCACGCTCGAGAAGCAGCTCCGCCGCGTGGTCGAGGAAGGGTACGCCTTCACCCTCGAAGAGCTGGAGCTCGGGTTGAATGCCGTGGCCGCCCCGGTGCGGGCCGCCGACGGCCGCGTCCAGGCGGCGGTCAGCGTCGCCGGGCCTTCGTATCGCGTCACGCCACAGCGGCTGACCGACCTTGGCGATTTAACGAAAGAGGCGGGCGAGGCAATTTCGCGGCGAATGGGATACATCCCTGGAGGAGGCGAGGTATGAGTCGGGAAGAAGAGATTCGACAGGAACTGTTCGATCACACGCTCAATGGACACGCGCCCGAGGTGAAGGTCCTGACCGAAGAAGCACTCAAGCTCGGCATGGATCCGATGGACATCCTGTTCAAGGCGCTGATCCCCTCGCTCGAGGAGGTCGGCCGCCGGTTCGAGAAAGGCGACTTCTTCGTCCCCGAGATGCTGATCGCGGCCCGCGCGATGCAGGGTGCGCTGGTCATCCTCCGCCCCTTGATCGCCGAGACCGGCGCCAAGCCGATCGGAAAGTACGTGATCGGCACGGTCAAGGGCGATATTCATGACATCGGCAAGAACCTGGTTGTGATCATGCTCGAGGGTGCCGGCTTCGAGGTCGTCGACCTCGGCGTCAACTGCCCACCGGAGAAGTTCGTCGAAGCCGTCCGAACCAACGAGCCGCATATCGTCGGCTTCTCCGCCTTTCTCACCACCACGATGCCGATGTTCAAGGTGAATATTCAGGCCCTGGAGAAGGCCGGGCTGCGCGACAAGGTGAGCGTGATGGTCGGCGGCGCCCCCGTCACGGAGGAATACGCAAAGCTCGCCGGGGCCGACCACTACGCACCCGACGCCTCGTTCGCCACCAGGATGGCCAAGCAGATCGTTGGTGCGGCACAGGCCGCTGAGAATGCGGCACTGACTCAGGCGGTCGAGCTCATCGACAAGACGTTGCGGAAAGGCTAGAAGGGTGCGCCTCCTCGAGCGCCTGGTGGTCGCAGTCGAGAAGCCGCTCAAGGAGGCGGTCTGGGACTGCCGCATGTGCGGACAGTGCATCCTGCACTCGACCGGCCTCAGCTGCCCGATGCGCTGCCCCAAGAATCTCCGCAACGGCCCCTGCGGCGGCGTGCGCGCCAACGGCAATTGCGAGGTTTACCCCGACAAGCGCTGCGTCTGGGTGGAAGCCTGGGAGGGATCGCGCCGACTGCCCGTCTATAAGGATCACATTCAGCATCTGCAAAAGCCGATGGATTGGCAACTCCAGGGCACCTCCTCGTGGATCAACCTTGCCAGTGGCCGCGACCGGGTCGCGCCAAAAGGTTGGAAAGGCCATGCCGAGCCCTAGCCGGCTCGCCGGTTTGCTGCGCGAGGGCCGGTTCGTGGTCACGGCCGAGCTCTCGTCGAGCAACAGCGCCGATCCCGAAGCAACCTGGCGACGGGCGGAGGTGCTGCGCGGGTCGGTCGACGCCATCAACTGCACCGATAACACCGGCGCCCACGTCCACCTGTCGTCGCTGGCGGCGGCCCACCTTCTCGTGGAGAAGGGGCTCGAGCCCATCATGCAACTCACCGTGCGGGACCGGAACCGTCTGGCGCTGCAGGCGGATCTTCTGGGCGCCGCGGCCCTCGGAGTCCGCAACATCGTCCTGATGAGTGGCGACGATGTGACGGCCGGCGATCACCCGGAGGCCCGCCGGATCTACGACATCGACTCCATGCAACTGGTGGAGGTTGCCGCCGCCATGCGTGATCGCGGCACCTACGTGAGCGGGCGAAAGCTGGAGCAGGCACCGTCCTTTTTCATCGGCGCGGTAGAGAACCCGTTCGCGCCGCCACTTGAGTTCCGCCCGCTGCGGCTGCAGAAGAAGGTGCGGGCGGGCGCCGATTTCATTCAGACCCAGCTGGTCTTCGATGTCCCGCTATTCGCGCGGTTCATGGCCATGGTCAGGGATCTTGGCCTGATCGACCAGGTCTTCATCATCCCCTCTATCGGAATCCCCCGCTCGGCCCGTGGCGCCCACTTCATGCGCGAGAAGGTCCCCGGCTTGCATGTGCCGGACGCGCTTGTGACCCGGCTCGAAAAGACGCCGCCGGGACGGCAAGCCGAGGAGGGCATTCAAGTCGCGGTCGAGCTCGTCAAGGCCGTGCGTGAGATCCCAGGCGTGGCGGGCGTCCACCTGATCGGCATCAAGTGGGAGGAGGGCGTGGTCCAGGTGGCCGACGCGGCGGGGCTCCTGCCCAGGCCGACGCTGAGCCCGCTGGCCACGGTTGGAGGCAGTCGCTGATGGAGACCGTCCTTCGCTCGCGGTCGCGTGAGGTCATCATCTCTGGCGACCGGCCCTTCGTGATGATCGGGGAGCGAATCAATCCCACCGGCCGCAAGGTGCTCGCCGCGGAGATGAAAGCCGGCGTGATGGACCGGGTGAGGGCGGATGCGATTGCCCAGGTGGAGGCCGGTGCCGAGATGCTCGACGTCAACGCCGGTGTGCCCTTGGTGGATGAGCCGGCGCTGCTGGTGGCAACGATCAAAGCCGTCGGCGAGGTGACCGACGTGCCGATCTGCATCGACTCGTCGGTGATCGAGGCGCTGGAAGCGGCGCTGGCCGCCTATCAAGGCAAGGCCCTCGTCAACTCTGTAACGGCGGAGGACGAGCGAATGGATCGGATCCTCCCGGTGGTCAAGAAGTACGGCGCGGCGGTTATCGGTATGAGCAACGATGAAACGGGCATCACGATGGTGCCACAGGAGCGGGTAGAGATCGCCCGCCGCATCATCGAGCGCGCCAAGTACTACGGGATACCTGCGGAGGACGTCATCATCGACCCGATCGCTATGACGGTCGCCGCCGATCCACAGGCGGGGCTGATCACGCTCGAGACGATGCGCCTGATCAAGGAGCAGTTGGGCAACAACATGATCTGTGGCGCATCGAACGTGTCCTTCGGCCTTCCGGATCGGCAGATCATCAATGCGATCTTTTTCCCCGTCGCGATGCACGCCGGGCTGACCTGTGCCATCACCAATCCGCTGGTGGCGGAGGTGCGCAAGGCGGTGCAAGCCTCGGATCTTCTCCTGGGTCACGACGAGTACGCCATGAACTGGATCTCCGCGTTCCGCGCCGAGCAGAAGAAGTCGGTGGCCGCCTCATGATTCAGAAAAAGCTCGAGGTCGTTTACAGGCCGTTCGACAAGGCGACTCGGGTGCCGCCGGGGACGACGCTTTTCAGCGCCGCGCACTGGATCGGCCTGCCGATCGACTCCACCTGTGGCGGACGCGGTACCTGCGGCAAGTGCAAGGTGCAGGTGCTGGAAGGCGGTGCGGAGATCACGACCGCCGATCGGAAACAATTGCGGGCCAGCGATCTGGAGGCTGGGTGGCGCCTGTCGTGCCAGGCGAAGGTCTACGAGGACACGACAGTCACGGTGCCGGAGCTTCAGCGCGTCCCAAAGGCGGCCACCATGGGCGTCAACCGGCTGGTACTGCTGGACCCCAACGTCCGCAAGGTGTACGTGGAGTTGACCGAGCCCGACCTCGACGACCAGCGCAGCGACATCGAGCGGCTGCGCGATGCCCTCACCGCCGAAGGCTTCGACATGAAGGTTGACCTGGTCGTCCTCCGAACGCTGCCCGGGTTGCTCCGCAGTGCCGAGTTCAAGGTAACGGCCGTACTCGGCGGCGACCAGCTGATCGCCGTGGAGCCGGGCGATACGCGTGACGAGAGCTACGGCGTCGCCTTCGACCTGGGGACGACGACCGTCGTCGGCACCCTGATGAACCTGCGGACCGGCATGGCAGAGGCCGTCCGGTCGACGCTGAACGGCCAGGCGCCGTTTGGGGCTGACGTCATCTCCCGAATCAGTCACGGCATGCAGGGCGATGAGGCGAAGGCTGAGCTGCGCGAGGCGATCCGGCGCACGATGAACGGCGTCCTGCACGACCTCTACGAGTCGGCCCGCGTTGCGCGCGAGCGCGTCTACGAGACCGTCGTCGTCGGTAACGCGACGATGCTGCACCTGCTGCTTGGCATCGATGCGACGCCGATCTCGATGATGCCGTTTACCCCCGCGTTCCGCGAGCCGCTGTACCTTCCGGCCCGGGAAGTCGGCCTCGACATCCATCCCGGTGGCTACGTCCAGACGCTGCCCGTAATCGGGGCCTACGTGGGCGCCGACATCGTGGCCGGCGTGGTCGCCACCGGCCTTGCCCGGGAGGATAAGCTGCGGGTCTTCGTCGACGTCGGCACCAACGGCGAGATCGTGCTCGGCTCGGTCAAACGCGTGCTGTGCACCGCCGCACCGGCCGGCCCCGCCTTTGAAGGAAGCCAGATTCGATGCGGCATGCGTGCGACCGACGGCGCCATCGAGGGCGTGACCTTGAGCCACCACGTCGAGCTCCAGGTGATCGGCGGCGACATCCCGCCCAAGGGGATCTGCGGCTCCGGCCTCGTCGACACGGTCGCGCAGCTCCGCCTGGTAGGCCTGCTCGATGCCGGTGGGAAGATGCGTAGCCGGGAAGAGGTCCCAGAGCATCCTCTGTCGGATCGTTTGATCACCGTGGATGGCGTGCGTGCGTTCCTCCTGGCCGAGAACGTCTACCTGAGCCAGCGTGACGTCCGCGAGCTGCAGTTCGGCAAAGGATCGATCGCCACCGGCATCAAGGTGTTGATGGACGTGATGGGTGTCACCGTCGCCGACCTCGATGAAGTCCTGCTCGGCGGATCATTCGGCTCGTACCTGAACCCGGAGAGCGCGAAGATCATCGGCCTTGTGCCACCGGTCGACGTCGGTCGCATCCTGTCGGTCGGCAACACCGCGGGTGAGGGCGCAAAGATGTCGCTCTTGTCCTTCCGCGAACGCCAGGTCGCCTTCGAGCTACCGGACAAGATCGAGTATGTCGAGCTTTCCGGTCGAGCCGACTTCAACGACTCCTTCATTTCCGTCCTGTCCTTCCCCGAGCTGGAGTCGCTGCGATGAAGAAGGTCGCCCTGCTGATCTGCGGCGCCCTCGGCAAGGAAGTCAAGGCGATCGTCGATGAGCACGGCTGGGACATCGACATCTACGGAGTGCCTGCCATGCATCACTTCTATCCAAAGAAAATCGTCGAGGCGGTCGATCGCAAGCTGGAGCTCATGTCCGCCGACTACCGCCAGGTCGTGGTCGTCTACGGCGACTGCGGCACGGCCGGCGCGCTCGAGCCGGTCCTCGAACGCCATCGCGCGGTTCGCGTGCGCGGCCCCCACTGCTACGAGATGTTTGCCGGCGCCGACTTCGAACGGATCACAGACGAGCGCCCGGCGACGTTCTTCTTGACCGACTGGTTGGTGCGGAACTTCGAACGAGCCGTCGTTCGAGGGCTCGGCCTGGATCGGTACCCGGAGCTCAAGCCGGTCTACTTCCAGAACTACACGGACCTGCTGTACCTCGCCCAGTTCACCGACGTTCTCTTGGTCGCAAAGGCGCACGAGATCAGCGACTACCTCGGCCTCCCGCTCGAGGTCAGACGCGTGGGCTTCGGCGAACTCGAGACTCGGCTCGCCGAACTTGTCGAGGCAGCCGCCTGATGGCGAAGTACCAGGTGATGTTCTGGAAACACATCCCGGCGCAGGTCAAAGTCTGGGACGAGGGTGGTGAGGTGAAGCGCATGCTTCCCGACCGTTTTCAGGCGGCGATCGACGCCTTCGCGATGAAGGACGGGTCAACGGAAATGGATACCTATCTCGAGGCCTGGGCCTGGGGCGACACACAGGAGCGGGCCGGCTCGGCGGAAGACGTGGCGAACAGCCTCGTTAAGGAATTGGACGCGGCGAATCCGAGATCGAAGCTGATGAATCCAGAGCAGGAGGGAACATGAGCCAGACCGCAAAGACGCTCGAAGCCGTTCGGCCGCACGGCCTTCGGCCGGTGTTGGACATCGGGAGGGATTTCGGGCTCCTGGATTCGGAAATGATTTCCTACGGGCCCTACAAGGCCAAGATCAGCCTCGACGCGCTGAAGCGGTTGGAGAGCCGGCCGGACGGCAAGCTCGTGGTGGTCACCGCGATCACGCCGACCAGGGCGGGGGAGGGAAAGACCACCAGCGCTATCAGCCTGACGCAAGGCCTTGGGCGGATAGGGACCAACGTTGCGCTGTGTCTACGCCAACCGTCGACAGGTCCGCTATTCGGCATCAAGGGTGGCGGCACGGGCGGCGGCATGGCGCAGTTGGTGCCGATGGAGGAAATCAACCTTCATTTCACGGGCGACATCCACGCGGTCGAGGCGGCCCACAACCTACTGGCAGCGGTGATCGACGCAGCGATCTTCCACGGGCAGCTCGAGATCGGACCGAGCTTCATCACCTGGCCGCGCACCCTGGACGTCAATGATCGCGCGCTTCGCCACGTCGTCACCGGCCTTGGTGGCGACGAGCACGGGGTGCCGCGTGAATCGAGCTTCATCATTGCGGCAGCCTCAGAGATCATGGCCATTCTCGCCCTCGCCAGCGACCTGGAGGACCTTCGGCAACGGATCGGGCGAATCATCGTGGCGCAGCGCAAGGACGGCAGCTTCATCACGGCCGAGGATCTGCGAGTTGCCGGCGCAATGACGGTGCTGCTCAAGGACGCGCTGCTGCCGAACATCGTCCAAACGATGGAGGGACAGCCGGCGCTGGTGCACGCCGGTCCGTTCGGCAACATTGCCCACGGCAACAACTCGTTGCTCGCCGACCAGATCGCCCTCAAGCTCGCCGATGTCG
>JALYYE010000161.1 GCA_030946735.1 Candidatus Dormiibacterota bacterium | reverse complement strand
GATGGACGGCGGCGCCATCATCGAGGACGCCCCGCCCGACGAATTCTTCTCCAACCCCCAGCAGGAACGGACGCGGAAGTTCCTCGAGGCGGTTCATTGAACCCTGCCCGGACCGAGCCCCATGTCGGTAACGGCACAACCCCGCCCTATGTCCGCGTGATCGGCAAGGCGGTCGCCGCGCTCGATGCCTTGCTTGATGGCAGCGCCGAGCTGACCTCGACGGAACTGGCGCGCCGGCTGGGGATGAGCCGTTCGACCGTGCATCGGCTGCTGACGACCATGGAGCATCACCGGCTCGTCGACCGGACGGAAACGGGCGCCTACGGGCTCGGCATCCACCTGTTCCGGTTGGGCAGCGCTGTTCCCGTCCGCGCGGTGCTCGGCCGGCTGGCCGAGCCGGCCCTGGCGGCGCTTGCCGAGCGATTCGCCGTTTCGAGCTACCTCTCGGTGCGCGACGGCGAGCGGGCCCTCTGCATCGCTCGCATCGACCGGGGACCGGTGAAAACGACGACCTACCAGGTGGGTGAGACGCTCCCGGTGCACCTCGGCGCCGGCCCGAACATCCTCATGTCGGAGTTGCCGGCGGCCGAGCTTGACCGGATCCTCGCGCGGCCGGTGCTGGCGATGACGCCCCACACAATGGTGGACCCGGGAGCTATCCGGTCTCGCCTGGCGATGATTCGCGACACCGGCCTGGCGTATGCGCCCGACGACGTCGAGGTTGGTCTGGCCGCGATGGGCGTGGCGGTGCGCGATCGGTCCCGGGAGCTGGTGGGGGCCGTCAGTGTCGTCGCCTTGACGCCCTGGTTCAGTGGCGAGCACTACGCCGCCATCGCGACCGGCTTGCGGGAAACGGCGGCGCTCGTCGAGGCCGAGCTTGGGCCTAAAGCGGTGCCAGCCTGACAGGCGCCGGGGGTCGCCACGGGCCAAAGGCCATCGTCTTCACCGGCGGCTCGATCTTGACGATGGCGGATCCGCTTCGCGTCGAGGCTCTGACCATCCGGGGCGATCGCATCGTGTGGGCGGGCACGCTCGAGGACTGCCGGGCGATGGCCGGCAGCGACCGCGAGGAACGGGACCTCGCCGGACGGGCGCTCATACCCGGCTTCGTCGACGCGCACTGTCACCCCCTCATGCTCGGCCAGACGCAATCATGGGTGGACATCGGCCCGGGCGCGGCCCCCTCCATTGCTGCGCTCGTTGCGCTGCTCGCCGAGCACGCGCGCCGCTTGCCGCCGGGTGTGCCACTGCGCGCCTTTGGCTACGACTATCGCCGGCTGGCGGAGCGCCGGCACCCACTCGCCACCGACCTCGATCGGGCCGCGACCGACCGCGAGATCTATGTCATGAACGTGAGTGGTCACGGTGGCTCGGTGAACAGCTTCGGGCTCGCTGCCCACGGCATCACGGCCCGGACGCCGACCCCAGCGGGTGGCGAGATCGGTCGCAATCCGGACGGGACGCCCAATGGCCTCCTCTGGGACGCTGCCTGTGACCTGCTTATGGGGGATGACGGAGTCAAGATTCGCAACCACGGTCCGAACATTCATCTGCCCGAGCCGCGCGACGTTGCCGGCCGGCAACTCGATCAAGCCTTGCAACAGTTTCTGAGGGCCGGGGTTACAACCGTCGTCGATGCGCAGGTCAGCCGCCGGGAAGCGGAAGCCTACATCGCCGCGCGCGACGCCGGCCACCTCAACCTCCGCGTCAACATGATGGTCATCTCGGCCTTCCTCGACGAGGCACTTCAACTCGGCCTGGTCGGACGCCTGGGCGACGACTGGCTCGCGTTCAGCGGCATCAAACTCTACGCCGATGGTGCCCTTGGCGGATTGACCGCCTATTTTCCCGAGGGATATGCGGCCGAACCTCACAATCACGGTGTCCTTTATCACGAGCCCGGAGAATTCACCGCGCTGATGCGACGGGCCCATCGCGCCGGACTGCAGACGGGAACGCATGCCCAGTCGCCGGCCGCGATCGCCATCGTGCTCGATGCGGTCGAGGCCGCCCAGTATGACCAGCCGCGACCGGACATGCGACATGCGATCGAGCACTCCGGTCTGGCGACGGACGACCAGATTGCTCGCATGGCGCGCGCCGGCATGATTCCGGTCTCCCAACCCCAGCACCACCTCGCTTTTGGTGATGGCGTGGCGCGGGCCGTCGGCTCGGAAATGGCACAAGCGTTGAACCCGATCGGACACTATGCCCGCGCCGGGATACCGGTCGTGCTCTCGTCGGATGCGCCGGTCGCGCTCCCGAGGCCACTCGAGGCTGTGCAGGCGGCGGTCGAGCGGCGAACCGTGGGCGGGGCGGTTCTGGGTGGACCCGATCTTCGAATCGACGTCCTCACCGCGCTTCGCGGTTACACGATTGGCGGCGCGTACCGCGCCCACCAGGAGCATCGTGTCGGGTCATTGGAGCCTGGCAAGCTGGCAGACCTCGCCATGCTGGCGGCAGACCCGATGTCCGTTCCGGTCAACGAGCTCAGCGGGATCACCGTCGAGGAGACCTGGCTCGGCGGCCGGCCACGCGAAGCTCGTTAGCCCACGGGCCTCGGCTGCATTTCATGGGTGTGCATTTTCAGCGCAAGCACAAGTCCCGCCACCTTCGTTGGGGTGGCCGAGGACGCAACTGTTCGGGCCGAGACCATTTCGGCCCGCTGATCCAGGCCAGGGAGCGCGGACGGTGAATCGGGCAGTGAGGCGGGCCGCGACCTGGGCACTCGGCATTGCCTACGCCGCGGCCTGCGCGTTTGCCGGATGGCTATGGAACGGGCCGCCGAGTGACCTCGACAACTTCTTCTTGCCGGCGGTGCGGATCGCACTGGGCGGCCACCCGCTGATGGTCTACACGGCGCGCTTCCAGAGCGTCATCGCGAACGACAACGGACCGCTCGGGCTGGTGCCCCTGACGCCCGTGGCCGCGCTTTTGTCATGGCTTGGCTGGCTGGACGACGAGCGTCTGCGTCGCACACTCATCATGGCCGCGCTTTCGATCTTTTCGCTGCTGATGGCGCGCGAAGCGGTCGCCGCCATCGACCGATTGCGAGGCGTGAGCCTCGGCGGTGTGTCGCGCCTGCTGACGTACGGCGTGTTTGCCGCGTCTCCGACGCTGGTGAACGCTGTCCTCGGTTACGGGCACATCGAACAGCCGATGACACTGTGGCTGGTCCTTCTCGCAGTCCGTCTCCTCGCGCGCGGCCGGACCGCGGGTTCGGGGATCGGCTTCGGCCTCGCCATCCTGACACGCACCCTCGCCGCGCTACCGATGATTCCTCTGGCACTCCTGCTGCTGGCCAGGGGCCGAAGGCGCGCCGTGGTCGTGTTGGGTGCCGGCAGCGCTCTCGTTGTGACGCTCGGATTGATCCCGTTCGTGCTCGCCGATCCAAGCGACACGATCTACTCACTCCTCACGCATCGCTCTCACCTGCCGGTTGGTGGCGGGTCGCTCTGGCAGCTCGTCGTGGGAACGCCATGGGCGTGGCTCCCTCAGTGGGCGGACGTCCTGTTCATCCTGGGGTTGGCGGTGCTGCTGAGTCTCATCGTGATTACCGCCCGCAGCGACCTGGAGCCGTCATCGCGTGATGTCTATGGGCTCCTGGCGCTGACGGCTCTGGCGATCCCCTTGCTGGCAAAGAGTGTCTGGCCGTACTATTTTCTCGACGCCTACGTTTTTGGAGCCATCTGGTGGCTCGGGCAACCCAGTCCCCTCGCCATGGGGCGCCGCTTGTTCTGGGCCGCCCTGCCGTTAATCGCCACGGTGGGCACAGTGCTGACGGAATATGAGATGGGGTTCGGCCCCGGGGTGATACGGCTTCGCGAAGGCATCGCGATGGGCGTGATCCTTTCCATCACGGCGGCCGGACTGGCCATGCGGCTCCGGCGGTGCCAACGGTAGAGTCCTCACCATGTGGCAGGTCGCGCCGGCGGGCGATCGAGCGTTGCTGGTGACGTTGGGCCACTCCATCGATCCCGAGCTGCTGGGCCAGGTGCTCGCTCTCAAGCGCGCTCTTGAGGATCACCTGCCGAGCGGACTGATCAGTACGGTACCAGCATACGCGGCGCTCCTTTGCCACTACGACCCGAGCATTACGGACGTGGCTCACCTGGAGGCCACCATCCGCCAGCTCGAGGGGCAGGTCGATGCATCGCTTCCGTTCGGAGCCGTCGTCGACGTCCCCACCCGATACGACGGACCAGACCTGGCGGACGTCGCCTTTAAGACGAGCCTGACGCCCGCGGGCGTGGTCGAGGCGCACGCCGGCCGGGAGTACCTCGTCTACTGCGTCGGTTTCGCGCCCGGCTTCACCTACTGCGGCGCGCTACCCGATCAGCTTGCCGTCCCGCGGCTGGCGTCGCCCCGACTGCGGGTGTCCGCCGGATCGATTGGGATCGCCGGCCGGCAGACGGGGATCTATGCGGTCGAAAGCCCGGGTGGGTGGAATCTCATCGGCCGAACGGCTCTGCGGCTGTTCGACCCGGCGGCAGATCCGCCGGCGCGCTTCAAGCCCGGCGACCGGCTGCGCTTCATCCCGACGTCGTGATCGATTCGTTCGCGACCGCCCGCAGGGCTGGTCCGTCGGGATGCGTCTACACCCCGGACACGGGCCCGCAGTCGACGACCTTTCCGGCAGACCAGTGGAACTCTTCCGGCTGGGGAATCCCACCGGGCCCCTTGTCGACGACAACGACGTAGCCCACCACTGGCAGCGCGGATCCCGAGGCAGCCATCGGTGCGCACGCCAGCGCGTTATCTGGCCAGCGCATGAGGTCCAGCTCGCGAATGGGGGCGCGTGTTCCCATGGCAACCTGCTGGCGGAGGGCGGCGACGGCCTGCATGGCTTCAATGCTTACGCTCGCGGGATCCGGGCTGAAATCCGGTTGACGCAGGTCGACGCGCGCTCGGCCATTCCCGGCGCCAATTTGGAAAGTGACGACACTCGTGCCGAGCTGACTGCGCGGGATCGACGCAAGGACAAGACGTGGAGTGGCGGCGGAGCCGGCGCCCTGACTGCATGCGGTGTCAGTCTTGTAGTCGATTAGCACGGTGCCACTGGCGTTCTTTGTGGCCATCACTGACGTAATCCGCTTGCAAGTGCCCCCGGCTAAGGCGAGAAACACTTGCCCCTGGCGTGCGGTGAAAGCATCCCATCCGTCTGGGTCGTGGAAGCGCACCTCGCGAAGTGCGTGAAGAAGAGCTTTGAGCTCCGGCTCGGACCTGGCCGCCATCAGGTTGGGGGGACCTGTTGTGTTCGGGCCGTCCTCTGACAACAAGGTTATGCTCAACCCCGCGGCGGACGGGCTGGGAGTTCCGCTTCCAGGTGCCGGCTGGGTGGCGCAACCAATCACGGCCACGGCCATCACCGTAGCGCCGAGGCGTCGAAGCAGACGGACGAGCACCGGTCGTGTCACCTCAGACTCACCCTCCGTATAACGTGAGCAGCGACCAAAAGTTCCCTGCTCGATCGCGGACGCCACGGACCGATGCGGATGCCCAAGAAAAGCGTGCAAAGCCAAGGCTACTGTGCTATGGTCGCCCCCTAGGGACGAGGAGAGGGGGGTTGGCGTGAGGCCTGTCCGCACGTTATTAGTGCTGTTCGCGGTTTTGGCCCAGCTTGGGTTTGCTGGAGCCGTGCCGGCAGAAGCCGCCAGTAAATCGCCAGTTCCCAAGACGCCGGTTACGTCTCGCTCGCCTCATCCATTCAAGGGGCACCCGATGCCGAATCCGAACTACCGGACGCGGGCACGCACAGCGTCCGCGATGGCGGTCAACCCACAGACCGATACCAATCCCGCACACAGTCACAACCTGACCCGGCACGGCGGACCGGTCCTGAAGACCACGACCAACTACTTGATCTGGTGGATTCCCAGTGGCGGGCCGCAACTGTCCAGTTACTACCAGGCGATCGTCCGTCGCTTCTTCAGAGATGTCAGCGGAAGCGATCTTTACAAGGCGATGACCCAGTACGACGGCGGAAGCGGCGCGATCTCATCGCAGGCCACGTTAGGGGGAGAGTGGACCGACACAAGCGCATATCGCAACGGTCTGGGAACCCAGCAGAACCCGCTGCAGGACAGCGATATTACTGATGAGATCGGCAGGGCCATTGACGCAAACTCCAGCTGGGAGAAGGGCGACGACCACGTTATCTACTACGTCTTCCTGGCACCCAACGCCCAGCAGTGCGATACCAATTTCAGCAAGCCCAGCTGCACATTTTTCAATAACAACCCTCCGTTCAAAGGGAACGGCGCCTTCTGCGCATATCATTCCCAACACTTCGATTTGTTGCCGCCGCGAAGTTACAACTATGCCTCGATGCCGGACGCCGATAGCCTCAATTGCGGCTTTAACGTGTTCAGTCCTTTCGGTGTCCCGACGGGCAGCCCCAACTTTGATCAGGCGGCGGACGAGGAGGCCAGCGTGCTCTCCCACGAGTACTTCGAGACGATTACCAATGCCCATGGGGACGCCTGGTACGACGACAGTCCTACTACGGACCCAACAATCTTCAACGGCTATGAGATCGGCGATAAGTGCAACGCAATGGCTGGTCCTCAATACGGCGACCAGAGCGACGTGCATCTCCACGGCAACCCCTACCTCATCCAGATGGAGTGGAGCAACAGCGCCCACAATTGCGTCATCCCGGGAGCGGACCAGGGGGCCTTGCAGTACCCACTCTCTGCCTGCAGGGATAACAGCCTCCCAGCCAACGATGACGGATCGACTGGGCAGCTGACGCTTCCGTTTACGGCGAACTTTTTTGGTCAGACGTTCACGTCGCTCTGGGCCAATAACAACGGGAACGTGACCTTTGATGGCCCGCAGTATATTTACACGCCCTACCCGCTGACCACCACCAATCACAGCATCATCGCGCCCTTCTTCGCCGACGTCGACACACGCGGCGATCACTCTGGCCTCCTTACCTATGGCAGTGCCGCAGCCTCTCCCGGGGCACCCGCCTACTTCTGCGCCAACTGGATCAATGTCGGCTATTACCCTGCCTCGGTCGACAAACTGAATAGCTTCCAGCTGATGATGATCGACCGCTCTGGCGATCCCGGAGGTCATCCCGGCGACTTCGACATCGTTTTCAACTACGACAAGGTCACCTGGGAAACCGGCAGTGCCAGTGGCGGTGTGGGCGGTCTGGGCGGCTCCTCGGCTCGAGTTGGCTATTCCAACGGTGTCAACCGCGCCCTGGAACTCCCCGGATCGGCGATCAACGGTGCGCTGCTCGACGGCGGATCGAATTCCCTGGTTCAGGGCAGCGCCAACTCACCGATCCGGGGCCACTATGTCTTCCCGGTCCGCAATGGCGCGGCGCCGACGGGTGGGACGC
>JALYYE010000154.1 GCA_030946735.1 Candidatus Dormiibacterota bacterium | reverse complement strand
TAGGCAGCTAGCTCGCCAGCGGTTGGTTCTCGTCGCCCACCGCCGGCGTCTGGGCCCACATCTTGCCGGCATACCGTATGGCGGCTATCGGATCCATCCCCTGGGCGCAGCTCGCCGTGAAGTAGACGAGGCGGACCAAGTTTTCTCGATATTGCGGAGGCACTTGCTGACGCAACGCAGACGCAATGGCCTCTGCGTCGGTCGGTAGGGCGCCTGCCCGGTGTCTCGCGTCGTCATAGACGGCTTGCACCTCGGGCGGCAGTTTGGATCCCGTCGAAGAAGCCGCATATCGCTTCAGCTTCGATTCCAGCTTCCTCGTCACGCCAGAAGTATGGGGTGGGCGCCTCGGCTGTACCCATCACAAAGCGGTGACAGGTTGACTAGCCGCCCAGGTAAGCCTTCTGCACCTCGGGATTTCGTCGAAGCGCCGCGCCGGTGCCGCTGAGCAGGATGCGGCCAGTCTCGACGACGTAGGCACGATCCGCAACTTCGAGCGCGCGCAGCGCGTTCTGCTCGACCAGCAGGATCGTGACGCCGTCGTTGTGAATTTTCTGGATGACATCGAAGACCGTGTCCACCATTTGCGGCGCCAGGCCCAATGACGGTTCGTCGAGCAGCAGGAGCTTCGGCTGTGCCAGCAGCCCGCGGGCGATCGCCAGGATCTGCTGCTCGCCGCCGGATAGCTGGCCGGCCGGTAAGTCGCGCCGCTGGCCGAGGATCGGGAACTGCTCCATCAAACCCTCGATGTCGCGGTGCGCCGAGCGGGCGTCCCTGCGCGCCCAGGCGCCGAGCTCGAGGTTCTCGCGGACGGTGAGACGAGCCAGGATCTCACGCCCTTCCGGTACCTGGACGAGGCCCTGACGGACGATCCGGTCCGGTGCAGCGGTCGTCAGGTCGAGCTCGCCGAAGCGCGCGATCCCCGAATGCGGGCGCAGCACGCCCGACAGAGAATTGAGAATCGTCGACTTCCCAGCACCGTTGGCGCCGATGAGCGCGACGATCTCGCCTTTGGCGACGCCGAACGAGACGCCGCGCACCGCCTGGATCGCGCCATACGAAACGTGAAGATCACGCACCTCCAGTAAGGGAGAGACTGGTTCGGCGGCCGCCGTTGTGGATTTGGCCGCCACGTCCATCTCCTCGGATCCTGGGACGTGCGCCGCGGACTTCTGGGCCTGACTTCCGAGGTAGGCCGTGATCACCGCGGGATCCTGCGAGACCGTGGCGGGCGGGCCATCGGCGATCTTCCGGCCGAAGTTGAGCACGGCGATGTGGCGGCAGACACCCATCACCAGCCGCATGTCGTGGTCGATGAGAAGCACCGTCAAACCATCCTGGTTGAGCTGTTGGATCAACGCCCGTACGCGGTCCTTCTCGGCCGGGTTCATTCCCGCGGCGGGCTCGTCGAGGATCAGCAGATGCGGATTGAGCGCCAGTGCCCGCGCCACCTCGAGCCGTCGCTGGTCCCCGTACGACAGCGTTGCCGCCCGCCGTTCGGCGAACGAGTCAGGCGGCAGGCCAACGCGTGCCAGCAGCTCGCGTGCCTCCTGCCAGCGGCGGCGGTCCTCCTTGAGCAGCGCGGGGATGGGAATCAGCTGTTGCAGGGTGTCGTCGCGCCGGCGGAGGTGCATGCCGGCCAGCACGTTCTCAATGGCCGTCAGGTTTCGGTAGAGACGGAGCGTCTGGAAGGTCCGCGCGACACCCAGCCCGGCGACCACGTGCGGCGGCCGCCGCGCGAGCTCATTGTTGGCGGTGCCTTTTTGCAACCGGATGCTGCCCGATTGCGGGCGAATGTAGCCGGTCACCAGGTTGACCAGCGTTGTCTTGCCGGCGCCGTTGGGCCCGATCAAGCCGAAGATGGTCCCTTGCTCGATCTCCAAGGACACGTCGTCGACGGCGTGCACGCCGCCGAACGATCGGTTGACGTTACTGAGCTGCAGCAGCGCGCTCACGCGTTCTCCAGCGTGTCCACCAGCGCGGCGCGATGATGGCGAGGCCGCCCCGGCCGACGATGCCCTGGGGCCGGAAGATGATGACGAGGATCAGGATGACGCCGTTGACGACGTCTCGATAGGAGGCAAATTGGCGCACGATCTCCGGCAATGCGGTGAGGAAAACCGCCCCCACGATTGGCCCGATCACGTTGGTGGTCCCGCCGACCACGGCGAAGGTCAGGATCTGGATGGTGCGTGTCACGCTGTACTCGGTCGGGTCGACGAAGAAATTGATGTGCGTCTCGAGGGCCCCTGCGTAGCCGGCGACGATGGCGCTGATGACGAAGGCGATCATCTTGTAGACGGGGACGTTGATCCCGTTGCTCGACGCGGCCAGCTCATCCTCGCGGATCGCCGCCCAGGCCTGCCCGAGGCGTGTGTGCGTGAGCCGCCACACCAGGTAGGTCAGGATCGGCAGCGAGATCAGGATGGGGAGGATGCCGCCCAACGGATCGGCGCTGGGGTTCTTCAAGCCCTGGCCCTCGCCGGTGATGGGGACATTGAGGATCACGCCGAGCCGCAGAGCTTCAACGAAGCCGATGGTGGCGATTGCGAGGAAGACGCCCCGAAGTCGTAGCACCGGAAGGCCCACCAGGAAGCCAACGGCTCCCGCCAGGAGCGCGCCGGCCAGTATGTCCAGTGGCAGAGGCGTGGGGAGGTAGAGGCTCATGATGACCGTGGTGTAGGCGCCGATTGCCATGAATCCCGCATTGGCGAGGGTGAGCTGTCCCGAGTAGAAGGTGACAAAGATTGCGATCGCCAGGATGGCGTTGATGCCGACCTGGGCGATCAGCAGCTCGTGCTGGTTGTAGAAGCCGATCGGATCGGTGAAGAGCTGAATGAAAAAGTCCACGCCCGACCTAACGCGTCACTAGAGTCGCTCGCGGAGGCGCGCGCCGAAAAGTCCCTGCGGCCGCACCACCAGCACCAGAAAGAGTGCGGCGAAGGCGACCCCTGCCTCGACGTTGCCGCCAAAGCGGACGAAGGCGAAGACCTCGATCAGCCCTAGCAGATAGCCGCCCAGGACGGCGCCTGGAATGCTGCCCATGCCGCCCAGGACGATGACGGCAAGACCCTTCAGCTCGACCTGGTCACGGCCGATGTAGGGACTGATGTCCGAAATCGCCAGCCCAAAGAGCAGTCCGGCGAGGCCGCCCAGGGCGGAGGACACAAACAGGGTCGAGGCGAAGATCCGATCGACATTGATCCCCAGCAGGGTCGCCGCGCGGCGATTCTCGGCCACGGCTCGCAGGGCGCGGCCCACCTGGGTGAAGCGCATGACGTAGCCGAGGACAAGCATCAACACCACGGAAATGATGAGGATGCCGAGCTTCGTCCCTTCGATGGTGAGGCCGGCGACATGGTACGTCGGGTTCGGTACCGTTCCTGACGCGAAGCGGACGGAGTTCGCGCCATCCTGCCAGAGCCAGCCGAAGAAGGTGCCGGGCGTTGCCTGCTCGACAACCGCGACAAAAATCAGCGCCAGCCCGATGGTGGAGATAAGCGCCGAGATCGGCGGGGCGTTCCGCCGTCGGAGCGGACGCAGTGCGACAAACTCGATCAGCAGGCCGAGCAGGCCGCACACCAGGATGGCGATGAATGCGGCCGGCAAGAAAGGCATCCCATGCAGCGCGACCAGCGAGTAGGTGATGACGGCCCCCAGCATGAACACCGCGCTGTGGGCGAGATTGAGCACGTCGAGCACGCCGAAGACGAGCGTGTAGCCCACGGCAAACAGCGCGTAGATCGACCCGATGAAGATCGCGTTGAGGACCTGCTGGGTCAACGCAACTTCAGCTAGGCTTCACCGACTGCACGAGAGTGAATCCGCCATTGCCGTCCATCTGGATCACCCAGATCGTTTGCTTCACGTCGTGCGTGCTGGTGAACTGGAAGCGACCCAGCGGCGTGTCGATGTTGACCGACTCCATGGCATCGCGCAGCTTGGTCCGGTCACCTGGAGTGTCGGTAAAGGTCAGGTTCGCCCGCTTTGCCGAGTCGGCGAGGATGAGGATGGCGGCGTAGCCCTGGGCCGCGAACTGGTCCGGGTCGCCGCTGTACTTGGTTCGGTACGCCTGCACGAACCCGGCGTTCGAGGTGAAGGTGTTGTTGATATACCAGGCGCTACCGCTTTGCGCGCCCTTGCCGTCGGCCCCGGCCGACTTCGACACCGCCGCTGTGTTGAATCCGTTCCCGCCCAGAAACTGCCCTTTAAATCCCTGCTTGCGCGCCTCGATCATGATCCGGGCCGGGATATTGCCGAGGCTCGTGATGAAGATGACGTCGGGATTCTTCTGCACCGCCTGTGTCACCGGCGTGGCAAAATCGGCCGTTGCCTTCGGGAATGGGATCGTGGCCAGCAGCTGGATGCCGTACTGGGCAACCGTGTTAGTAACGATCGTTCCGCCGTCCTTCGAAAATTTGTCGTCATTTGCCACCATCAGTACGCCCGTCTTCGGATGGGCCTTATCCGAGTAGATCTTGATGTTGGCCGGGATCGCCGATTCTTCTCCCAGGCTGTCACGGAAGACGTATTTGCACGGATCGGTCTTCGGGAAGTTGCAATCCGGCACGATGTGGATGCCGGTGGTGCTGACGGCCAGGATCGGAATCTTGAAGTTTTCCGCCAGCGGGTGGACAGCGACCGCCGAGTTGGAGAGCGTCGGTCCGAGGAGGGCAAGCAATTGGCCCTGTTGGATGAGCGTCTGCGCCACCTGGGCAGACTGAGCCTTGTCCGAGGCGTCGTCACGGGTGTCGAGGGCGATCTTGGCGCCGTTCACGCCGCCCGAGTTGTTGATCTTCTCCACGGCCAGGTCCATGCCCTTCTTTGAGCTCGGGCCGTAGACGCCGCCGGCTTGCGTCAGGGAGAGGATCGCGCCGAGTTGGATCGTTTTACCCTGGTACGAGTTCGTGGTGGCGGTTCCCGTCGACGAGGTGCCGCCACAGGCGGCCAGGACGACTGCCAGCGCGAGCGTGATCCCGCGAGTCACGGTTCTCATCGAGCTTTCTCCCTCCTTCCCTGATGGGGAATCTGCGCACAGCTTAGTTGAATTCGGACCCTACCGTCGCCGAGCATGATCGCCATAAGCTGGGAACGGTGGCCATCGACCGCGGCAATCGTTTACGGGATCCTCGCCGTGAGCTTTGGCTACCCGCTCTGGCGCCCGTACCTCCGAGAGGCGTTAGCTGCAGGCGCGGCGCTCGACGCGCCAACTGAGCGCGGGTCGGATAACCTAGCAGGCGGATTGCTCCCGCTATCGGCCTGGGTCCAGATCGCCGGCGCCGTCCAGCTGGCCATCGCTCTCGCCAACCTGCCGCTCGCCGCCCGGCTGCAGTACCACAAGAACCTGGCCGGCGCATCGCCGATCGTTCGCGAGGTCTTCTACGTCCATGCCGGCTACATCGTGCTGGTTGTACTCGGTTTTGCCGCCCTTTCACTGCTGTTCCCCACCGAACTGGTCAGCGGCCGGCCGCTCGATCGCTTTCTGAGCGCCTTCCTGGCGGTCTTCTGGCTGCTCAGGGTGCCGATCCAGCTTTTCTACTACCCGGCTGAGATCCGACGGCAAAACCGGCTCGCCGACGTTATCTTCACCGTGGCCTTCGTCTTTCTCGCCGTGGTCTTTGGCCTGGCCGCCACGCGATGATGGTGCTCGCCAGGCTGGCGATCGCCGCCGTCTGGCTCTACCAGGGTGGCTGGTGCAAGCTCATCGCTCCCAATGAGCGACATCTGAAGGTTGTTACGGACCTTCCCGGTGTAGGAGCGGTGCACGCGCGAAAGGTGCTGGCGCTGGTCGGCAGCGTCGAAGTCGCCCTGGCGGCCTGGGTGTTGAGTGGCCGGGCGCCGCGGACCGCGGCGGCAGCGCAGACCGCGCTTCTCGGCGCCATGAATGGCGGCGGCTTGCTCTTCAGTCGCGACACGATCAGCGAACCAGCCGCAATGGTGACGCAGAACCTCGCGTTGGTCGCCTTGATCTGGAGCACAGTGCGCCGATGAGCGCGACCACTCCCTGGCAGCGAGGTCGTCTGGATGCCCGGGGCGGCAAGCCTCGCCTCCTCTTCGGACAGATGTATGAGGACTGGGAGATCGAAGCCGAGGTGCTGCCTCGAACCGGGCGCGTGTTCTGCATCGCCTCGGCGGGCTCGACCAGCATCGCGTTAGCGGCTCGCGGGCTGGCGGTCACTGCGGTTGACATCAACCCGGCCCAGATCGACTACCTCCGCGCGCGCCTGAAGGGAGCCGCGCCTCACGCGGGAACGGCTGACCGGTTCTTCGCGGCGGGCCGGCGATTCCTTCCGCTGATGGGATTACGGCGCTCGCTGCTTCGACAGTTCCTCGAGCTCACCGATCCAGCCGCCCAGGTCCGCTTCTGGCGAGCGCACCTGGACACGGCACGCTTCAGGACCGCGCTGGCGCTCGCGATCAACCCGATGGCGTTGCGCGCCATCTACAGCCCGACCTTTGTGCGGGTGCTGCCTCGGCGCTTCGACCGCATCATCCGCGCCCGGCTGGAGCGCTGCTGGGCGCGTCACCCGAATCGAAACAACTCGTACGCCTGGCGCTTCTTCCTTGGCATCGACCCTCCGGA
>JALYYE010000107.1 GCA_030946735.1 Candidatus Dormiibacterota bacterium | reverse complement strand
AGTCGATGGCGGCCGTGGGCAGACCGAAGGCGATCAGAACGAGCGCATCACCGTGCTGGGCCACGATCGACGGCGACCGGGCGGGAAGATGGGCGGCGGCCAGCTGCACCCCGGTACAACGGGCCGCCGCGGCCAATCTCTCCCAGCCGCCTTTGCTAGCCTGAGTGGTGGTCGTCACCCAAACGGGAGGGAACCAATGCCACGTCGCCTCGAGCCGGAAGACCTCTACGCCATCAAGGTGGTAGACGATCCGCAGATCACGCCCGACGGCGAGCGGGTCGCCTACGTCGTCGTCGAGATCGACCGCAAAACCTACGAGTATCACCGCACGATCTGGGTGTCCCGCACCGCCCAGAGCCTGCCGCGCCGCTACACCGCGGGCGACAACGATACGACGCCGCGGTGGTCGCCGGACGGCCGGTCACTCGCCTTTGTGCGCGCCCCCGCCGGCGAGGTCAAGCCCAAGAACGAAGAGGAGCGCGATCGCGGGGTGGGCAAGCCGCAGATCTGGCTCCTTCCCGCGGACGGCGGCGAGGCGCGCCA
This sequence comes from Candidatus Dormiibacterota bacterium, assembly GCA_030946735.1. GTDB lineage: Bacteria > Chloroflexota > Dormibacteria > CF-121 > CF-121 > CF-13. Next base: position 2,347 of record JALYYE010000107.1, on the reverse strand, counting down.
GCTCACCTGGGCACGGTGGGGCGCGGGTGATCCGGTCTGGTCGCCCGACGGTGCCTCCATCATCTACGCGGCAGAGGTCGGTGAGCCTGATGATCCCGAGTCTGAGGACGCGGGCCTGCACGAGAAGCGTGTGCCGGCCGTTCGGCGAATCGACCGCCTCTGGAATCGCCTGGACGGTGTCGGCTGGATCTACGAGCGACGCTCGCACCTGTTCCGGATTCCCGGTGAGGGCGGCCAGCCCGAGCAACTGACCGACGGCGATTGGGACGACGGATCGCCCGCCTTTTCGCCCGACGGTCGCCGGATCGCCTTCACCTCGGACCGGTCGGCGGAGCGCTGGAGCTGGCCCGCCAGCGACATCTGGGTTCTCGATCTGACGTCCAAAGGGCTGACGCGCCTGACCGACGAGACCGTGTATGCGGGGCCACCCGCCTGGTCGCCCGATGGGCGCCGGGTAGCGTTCGTGGCCTCACGGCGCCGCCACGAGGACGGCTACACCGACCTGATGGTCGCCGATGCCAATGGGCCCGGCGCTGTGCGCAGGCTCACCGAGGATTTTTCGCCGACCTTCTCCGACACCGCGATCGACGATCAGCGCGCCGGCCACGGTGGGCCGCACCTCAACTGGTCGACGGATAGCCGCGAGATCTACACGCAGGCGGCCGGCCGCGGCTCGACTCTCGTCTATGCCGTCCCGGCGGTCGGCGGAACGCCGCGCCTCGTGATCGAAGGCCGCCGCCGCATCTACGCGCTCAGCATGGACCGCGACCGCCGCCGCATCGCTTTGGCCAGCTCCGACCCATCGACCCCGGGAGACCTCTTCCTGCGGGAGGCGGCGGGCGGCAAGGAGACGCGCCTCACCGAATTGAACGCATCGCTCATCCATCAGGTCGAGCTGGCAACGCCCGAGGAGTTCACCTTCAAGGGCGCCGAAGGGTGGGACATTCATGGCTGGATCATGCATCCCCACGCCGGCCCTCCCCCGCAAGCGGGGGAGGGAAATGTCCGCCCGCCGGCGATCCTCGAGATTCACGGTGGACCGATGGCGATGTACAGCTGGAGTTTCTTCTTCGAGTTTCAGCTGCTGGCCTCGCACGGCTATGCCGTCGTGTTCACCAATCCCCGTGGCAGCACCGGCTACGGCCGCGCCTTCTCGGCGGCGGTCAACAACGACTGGGGCGGAAAAGACTTCCAGGACATCATGGCCGGTGTTGATACCGCGGTCGCCAACGGCTGGGTCGATCCTGACCGGCTCGGCGTGGCCGGGGGCAGCTACGGCGGCTTCATGACGAACTGGACCATCGGCCACACCGACCGATTCAAGGCCGCCGTCACGATGCGCTGTGTGAGCAACATGGCATCGATCTTCGGCACGGGCGACCTCGACTGGATCCTCACCATCGATTCGATGGACGCGGTGCCCTGGAAGAACCTGGACCGCCTGATGGAGCGCTCGCCGATCACTTACGTCGAGCGCATGACCACGCCCCTGCTCATCCTTCACAGCGATCAAGACCTCCGCTGCCCGATTTCCGAAGGTGAGCAGCTGTTCACCGCGCTCAAGCTGCTGGGCCGGGAGGTCCGAATGGTCCGCTTCGAGGGCCAGTCCCACGACCTGTCGCGCAGCGGCCATCCGCGCTCCCGAGTCATCCGGCTGCGGCACATCGTCTCGTGGTTCATCTCGCACATTCACACCGAGGCACTGAAGCCCAAGGGCGAGCTGGCGAGAGCCGGCGGCTAAAAGAAGAAAAAGGGCCACCCGAGGGGGTGGCCCTTTTGGTGCTCGGGTCGGGTTAGCTGGTGGCGGGAACCGGTTGCGGGAGCTCAGCGAACATCTTGAACGACTCCTCGCGCAGCTTCTGGTAGTAGTCGAGGCCGGTCCCGGCGGGGATCAGCTTGCCGATGATCACGTTCTCCTTCAGGCCACGGAGCCGGTCGACCTTGCCGGAAATCGCCGCTTCGGTCAGCACGCGCGTCGTCTCCTGGAAGGATGCCGCCGACAGCCAGCTCGCCGTGTTGAGCGCGGCCTTGATCAGGCCGAGCAGGACAGTCTGGGCCACCGACGGATCGCCGCCCTCCGCCAAGACTTTGGCGTTGGCTTCCTCGTACTCCCACTGCGAGACGATCTCGCCCGGCAGCAAGTCGGTGTCGCCGGCGGTGTCGACGCGGACCTTCCGCATCATCTGCCGGATGATCACCTCGATGTGCTTGTCGTTGATGTCGACGCCCTGCGAGCGGTAGACCTTCTGGACCTCCTCGACGAGGTAGTTCTGCACCGCCTCGCGACCGAGGATGTGGAGCAGCTCCTGCGGGCTGATCGAGCCTTCGGTGATCTGCTGCCCGGCCT
>JALYYE010000068.1 GCA_030946735.1 Candidatus Dormiibacterota bacterium | reverse complement strand
CCGGGCGAGCGGACGCAAGTACACCATGCCGGTCCTGCCCCTCGACTACGAGGGTCGTCGCTACCTGGTGGCACCTCGCGGCAACACGCACTGGGCACGCAACCTGCGCGCGGTGGGTGAAGGCGATTTGCGGCTGGGGGGCCGAACCATCCACTTCAAGGCGACTGAAGTTCCCGCGGCACAGCGCGCTCCTCTGGTTGCCGCCTACGTCGACCGTTACGGCAAAAGATACGGCGGCTTCGTGGCAAAACAGTTCGAGTTGATGCCGGATCCCGCCGACCACCCCGTCTTCCTTCTGATCGAAACCCGATAGGAAACGGGAGCCCGGGCGAACCGCCCCGATAAAATCACCCCCGATGCCCCACCGTGCGCTCTCCGTGTTCGAGAACCTGCCGGATCAGTCCATCCTGCAGCGAGTGGGCAACACGCCACTGATCAGGATCCGGCTGCTCGAGAAAGAGTTCCCGCATATCACCTTCTACGCCAAGGCCGAGTGGTTCAACCCGGGCGGCTCGGTCAAAGACCGCCCGGCGCTGCGCATGATCGACGAAGCTGAACGGACCGGTGAGTTGACCGTGGAGAAGGTGATCCTCGATTCGACCTCGGGAAATACCGGCATCGCCTACGCGCTGATCGGGGCGGCCAAGGGCTACCAGGTCAAGCTCGTGATGCCGGCCAACGTCAATGAGGAGCGGCGTGAGATCGTCAAGGCCTTCGGCGCGGAAGCCATCTTCACGCCGGCCCTCGAGGGATCGGACGGCGCCATCCGCGAGGCGCACCGCATCAAGGAGTCGGCGCCCGGCGTGTATTTCATGCCGGACCAGTACAATAACCCGTTCAACTGGCGCGCCCATTTCGACACGACCGGTCCCGAGATTCTCGACCAGACGCACGGCGAAGTGACCCACTTGGTGGCCGGCATCGGTACCAGCGGCACCCTGATGGGCGTGGGCCGCTTCCTCAAGCGCCACAACCGCGCCATCCAGGTGATCGCGGCTGAGCCATCGGACGGGCTGCACGGCCTGGAGGGCCTCAAACATATGCCCAGCTCGATCGTGCCCGGCATCTACGACCCGAGCGTCCAGGACGAGAAGATCAGCGTGCCCACGGAAGCCGCCTACGAGCTGGCTCATGACCTCGCCCGCTCCGAGGGGTTGCTGGTCGGGAACTCGTCGGGCGCGGCGCTATACGCGGCACGCGAGGTCGCCCGTCGCACGCCGGAAGGCGTCTTCGTGATGGTCTTCCCGGATGGCGGCGACCGCTACCTCAGCTCGGGACTTTACCGCTCGAAGTTTTGACGCTGCGAGTCCCGCGGCCCGTCATGGACCGGATGCGGGAGCATCTCGAGGGCGGATATCCCAACGAGGCCTGCGGCGCATTGATCGGCAGGGTCGCTGCCGCCGATCACGAGGTTACCGAGTTCCGAGGGATGCGCAACGTCATCACCGACCGGCCCCGAGACCGCTACGCGCTGGACCCCTTGGAGCAACTGCGAGTGCAGAAGGATGCCGAGTCCCGCGGCCTCGAGATTATCGGCTTCGCCCACAGCCACCCCGACCATCCACCAGTCCCGTCGCGTTTCGACGCCGATCATGCCTGGTCCTTCTACAGTTATGTCGTAGCCTCCGTGCAAAAGGGAACGCTGCTCCACGCGCGCTCGTGGCGCCTCGACGACACGAAGACCTTCCAGGAAGAGCCGCTCGTCGTAGACGAGGCAGCGGGTTCGCGCTAGGTGCAGGGCGGCGGCGTCGTGGCGTAGATCGAGGTCGCGGTCGCATCCTGCCCCGTGCAGCTGGTATCGCTGGCGTACCAGCCACCCGCGGTCTGCAGCACGGTGACGTCCAGCTTGACGGTCGCCCCGGCACCGAAATCGAGGACGACGTGGGCGATCGCGCCGGGGTTGCCGTCTGGCAACGGCGTCGAGGTGATGGTTCGCGATTGGTAGGTGTTCTGGCAGCGACAGAGAGGTTCGGCCCGCTGGAGCGGGCTGGCGTCGAGGCGCTGTGCCAGGCCATCGGTTACCGGGCAGCTGTCGTACTTGCTAGTGGCGCCGCAGACCCCGCCGCTGGGTGGGTAGAGGATGCCGGCGACCACTGTAGCTCCGTTGGGGTCGAGGTTCGACACCACCATTCGCCCGTTCATCACGGTGGGCGCGGGGATCGGGGTCGGCGTGGGGGAGGGGCTCGGGGTCGCCGTTGCCGTCGGGCTGCTCGACGCCCCGGTCGTGGGCGTCGTGCAGGCGCCCAGTGTCAGAGCCAGGGCAATCAGCGCGAAGGCACCAGGGCGCATGTCAACGCGAGATTGTACGCCCGCAAGATGAGAGTCAGGCAACGCCGCGGTCTTCGGTCAGCGCCGGTGCCATCGATGGACGCGGTCGGCTGGTCAGGAAGACCCCGAGCAAGATGACCGCCATGCCGGCAAGGATCGGGATGGTGATGGCTTCGTGGAGGAGGCTGGCCCCCCAGAAGACCGCGGTGACCGGAAGGAGAAAGGTCACGGTCGTCGCCCGGGTGGCGCCGAGCGTGTTCATCATGAAGTAATAGAGAAGGAAGCCGATGCCGGAGCCGCCCACGCCGAGGAACAGCATGGCGACAATTGACGACACGTGCAGGTGAGTCGCGCCGATCGTCGGTAATGCCACGGAGAACGCCAATGGCGCTGCGAGCGTCAGCTGCCAGAATCCGACCTGCAATGGGCTGACCCCTCGTAACCGGCGTCTCTGAACCAGGGCCGACACCGCGTAACTACAGGCAGCGGCCGCGACCGCCAGCGTCCCAATGGTGGTGGTCCGCAAGGGCTGGCCGATGAGGTCGGGGGCGATCAGGATTCCCGTACCGAGGAAACCGATCGCCACCCCGAGGTAGTTGAGCCCGCTCGGTCGCTCCGCGGGCGTGACCCAGTAGGCGAAGACCGCGGTCCACAGTGGCGTGTCGCGTTCAGAATGCTGGCCAGCGCGCTGCTGATCGACAGTTCACCGAAGGCGATGGCCAGCCAAGGAAAGAGGCTACCCAGAATCGCGATCGTCAGAAAGGGAAGGAGGCGCGCCCGCGTCCCGGTGGGGAATGGCGTTTGCCGCCGCGCCGCAAAGATCAGGCCGATGGTGAATGCGCCAAGGACGCAACGCGAGAGCACCAACGTCGCTGGGCTCATGTCGCGGATGCCAAGTTTGATGAAGAAGAAGGCGGCGCCCCAGATCAGTGCCAGCGCGCCGAGGGCGACATAGCCACGTCGCATCGAACTATTCGGGGGTCGGTTGCGCGCGGTGCCGGGCCAGGAAATACTCGGGGACCGTATTCATCGGTGGCCTCTCCTGGTCTTCGATCTCTTTCTGTTCGATCCAGTAGCGCTCGTCCTCGTAGTGGATCAGCTTCATCGTTTTGTTGACTTCTTCGAGCAGGTGGATGCGATGCCGGTCGCCCAGGTGCTTGAGGCCGACCTGCATGATGGCGAAAGCCATCTTCGAGAGGTCGAACAAGGTCTGGTTTCGGTGCACCCGCATGCCGAGGTCGACCTGAGCGATCGAGCGGAGGCCGTAGGCCTCGGACATGGCGAGCAGCAGTCCAAGTTCCACGCCATAGCCGGTGAAGAACGGCACGCTCTCCAGGACGCGGCGGCGGCCGGCGTACTCGCCCGACAGCGGCTGCACCAGGCCCGAGAGCTCCGGGAAGAAGAGGTTCAGGAGCGGGCGCGCGGCCAGCTCGGTGACGCGTCCTCCGCCCTGGGCCTGGAATTCCGTGCCGAATTTGAGCGGACGCCGGTAGAAACCCTTGACGTAATGGATCCCGGGGTCGCTAAGGAGTGGCCCCAGCAGACCGTAGACGAATTTCGCGTGGATGTTGCTGATGTCGGTGTCCACCCAGCAGATCAGGTCGCCCTTGAGCGCAAAGAGGCTTTTCCAGAGGGCTTCACCCTTCCCTTGGAAGGCACCGTAGCGGGAGAGGATCTCGCTGTGCTGCACGACAGCAACGCCCGCCCTTTCCGCGATCGCGGCGGTCCGATCGGTGGATCCGGAATCGATCACCACGATCTCATCCACTAGCGGTACGCGGTCCATCAGCGCCGATTTGAAGGTCCTGATCACCTTGCCGATGGTGGCCTGCTCATTCAACGTCGGCAGTCCGAGGCTGATGGTCACGCCCTGGCGTTGCTTGAGGTCGACCAGGCGCCGCAGGTCACCGAACTCTCGGCTGTGAAAAGTGTTCTCCGCGAACCAGCGATCCACTCGCTCCGCCGCGGCGGCGCGGCTCTCGACGCGGAACGGGCGATCCGGATCCTTGAGCTCCGTCAGCGGAGCAGCTGTCTTGACCACCATGACGCTGCCCGGCAGCCGCCGCAGCAGGCGGCCGACCGGCGCGCCGAGCACCATCGGCCGGTGCATCAGGCTCATTGTCGCGCCGAGCACCACGAGCTGATGTTGTGCCGCCTCGCGCACGATCGCTTCCCGGACAGCGGTGGAGAAGAGGGTGATCCGCCGGACGGGCACGTCGACCGCGCTCGACAGCTTGAGGAATGCCTTCTCTTCGCGCTGCCGCGACTCGTCCGAGATTCGCGGGTTGAAGACGTGGAGGACGCAGAGTTCGGCGCCAGTCTGCTTGCACACGGTGGCCGCCAGTCGTAGCGCCAGCTCGGCACTCGGGCCGCCCCGAACCGGCACCAGCACACTCTTGATGGGCGCGCTTTCCGGCCGCACCAAAGCGATGTCGCAGGGCGGATCGGCCAGCAGGTCCTCGACGGCGTTCACCCACAGACCCTCTCGTCCCTGGCCATCGCCGGCTTCCAGCGCCAGCAGGTTGGTGTCGGTCTCCAGTGCCGCCTCGCGGATCCCTTGCGCGGCCACGTGCGCGATACGTACCTGGCCGCGCAGCTCGCCCGGACCGCGCTCGGCGTAGCGGGTGATGCGCGAGAGCAGGGCGCGGTAGGCGCGTGCCACCTCCACGCCTTCACTGAGCGGCCGCTCCGGCGCCATCTCGATGACGCCGAGCAGGGTGCCGCGCGAGTCTTCCGCGTTGAGGAAGGGCGAGAGGGCCTTGAGCAGTGGCCCGGTCCTCGCGGGATTGGTGGTGGGGATCAGGATGCGGTAGTGGCTCACGTGCTGGACATCAGAAGCGGTTCGAGGCGCTCGGCAACGATGCGGTCCCAGGAGAGGGCGTTGATGACGTGATGGCGCACGCGGGCGGCCGGTGACTTGATGGCCTCGAGGACCGCGGCCGTAAAGGCCCCTGATCCTTCGGCGGCCGGCACAAAGGTCGCACCCTCGGGCGCGACTTCGCGAAATGCGGGCAGGTCGGTGCAAACGACCGGGACGCGGAAGAGCGCCGCTTCGGCCAACGGCAGCCCGAATCCCTCACTGGTGCTCGGTAAGACCACGACATCACTGAGCATATAGAGGTCGCTCAACGTTGCCGCGTCGATCGCATACTCGCCAAGCACC
>JALYYE010000063.1 GCA_030946735.1 Candidatus Dormiibacterota bacterium | reverse complement strand
TCGTCCGAGGTTGCGTCATCGGACTCTCCGCTTTGCCCACAGCGGCCGCCGGATCAGTTGCGCTGCCACCAGCGGAAGGAGAATCGCCAGGCCGATAAGGGGACTGCCGTGCTCGGGCACCACGATCGAAGGCGTTGCGATCGATGTTGGCTGGTTCTTGCCGTCGTAGTAGAGGTCGAGACCACCCTGGCTCACAGCAACGACTGTGATCCGCCAGCAGAGGTAGGAGTTGGCGGGAAGAATCACCGCCGGCCTGCTGGCCGAGGTGGATGACTCGCCAGCATCCAACGACGCCGTCCACGAGGCGATCGGGACAATCACCGCACAGGAGGCGGTTGCGCTGTAACCGAAGGTGAGGAGGACGGTCACGGTGGCACCCCCACTGTCCGACGTCCAATAGGAAAAGATGTAGCTGCCCGCTGGAATGGTCTGCGCGGCAACTGTCGCGCTTGATGCCCAGGTCTGCGTCGCGCCCGGTGTGTTCATCTGGAACTTGGTCGGCGAGCCGCTCGGCGCAGAGTTGTCGATGGCGTAGGCGCCGGCCGGATGATGGAGGTAGTAGACATTGGCCGCGAGCACCGTGGGCGCGGTTGCCGCGCCAATGCCGAGGATGGTCAGCAGGAGGACGGGAGCCGCGATGCAGACGAGGCGAAAGCTGCGACCGGCTCGACGGCCGCCCATGAACCGAGCCTCGCCCGACTGCTTGCTGGGGCGGGGACGCAACCAACGCTTGAGGCGCTTCTGCTGCGGGAGGTGCTCGACACGGTCGGTGATCCGGCCCGTCTTCGGCGTGCGAAACCAGCCACCCTCCTTCCGTTCGAACAGTCCCTTGACGGACGCCCAGGCCTGGAACGGCACCAGCAGGAACGAGAGCGCGACCGCCCCCAGGACACCCTGGTAGTCGCGGCGCGGGGAGCCCTCGAGCAACAGCCCACCCAGGTTCATGAGGGGCAGCGCGAACAGGTTGGAGAAGAGAAGGGACCAACCCAGCATTGCGGTCCACTCGGGGATGTGCACGCGAAGAACGATCTCCGAGACGAGCCAGGCAGCGGAGCCGAGCATGAAGAGGGCGGACTGCAGGTAGTAGAGGCCGTAATAGATGAACTCTGCCTTTTCCAGCAGACTCAGCCGCGGTGAACGGAGGATGGTAAGGAACCATTTGTTGACGTTGTAGCTGTGACCTTCCGCCCACCGCATCCGCTGGCGCGCCAGCCGTCCAAATGTCGCGACGCACTCGGCGGGCGTCTCCGCGTATGGCGTATAGACGACCTTGTACCCCTTCGCGTACAGCCGCAGGGTGAGCTCCCAGTCCTCAGTGAGACTGCGCCCCCAGCCGAGCTCCCGCAACAACCCTGCCCTGATCATGTAGGCGGTACCGGCGATCATCTTCATCGAGCCGAGGATCTGCTGGAAGGGACGTTCCACCATGTAGCTGCCGGCATACTCGGTGCGGACGGCGGCCGTGAGCCAACTCTCGCTCTTGTTCAGGACGTGCCATTGATAACTTTGCACCGCGCCGACCTCGGGAATTGGGCGAGGTCGCGGATTCCCGCTGCTGTAGAAGTGATAGAGCAGATCCCGCAGGACATCCGGGAAAGGCACGGCGTCGGCGTCGAAGATGGCGACGAATTCGGTTCGCGGGTCCATGGCGCGCAGGGCGTAGGTAAGGGCGCCGCCCTTGAATCCATCCCTCGTGTCCCGGTGGATGATCGTGAATCGATCGACCTTCCTCCAGGGTTCGAGGACCTCCATCGACCCGTCCGTCGAGTCGTCGACGAGGATGACCTCGTAGTTCGTGTAGTTCAGCCTGGCGCAGGCCTCGAGCAGGCGGCCGACAACACCCTTTTCGTTGTAAGTCGCGATATGAATCGAGACGAATGGCTCGTAGCCAAGCGGCAACCACTTGGTGCGATTGCCGGTGGAATACTGTTGGGCAATCCAGCCGCGACGTGCGATCCGCGTCAGTCGGCCGAGGTGTCCCGGACGATGCGGCCCTGACCCGCTGCGGCCGGGACCAAAGAAGGCCAGCAGGAGCATTGTCGCTGTAGCCAGGTAGTACTTGAGCGAGTAAGCGAAGAAGAAGGCGCCCATGCCCAGCGCGACCAGGGCCAGCTCGAGGCCCAGCCAGTTGAGCAGGCTCGCATTGCCCGCGCGGGCCAGCGCGATGCCCGCCGAGGTACCACGGACGATGGCAAAGATGGGGAGTGCAGCGACCAGGATGGTGATGAAGACGAGAAGGCCGATCAGCGCGCTCCAGAGGCGCTCGCTGAGCGGGCGAGAGCTCAGCGGCTGCGATGAGCCGCTGAAATCAGAATCGGGATGCGACTTGCGGCGAGCGACACCCACCGCACCACGCTATTTGGGCCGAATTACGGGTTTTCTAGCGTCGATCCCAAGTTTGCAACCGCTCTGTGACAAGGTGATGGACAGACTTACGCGACGGCTTACCTCAGACGGGAAACAGAGCGGGAGACCAGGGTCTCCGCGGGATTTCCGCCCATCGTTCGGTTCAGCTACCGCCTCGCAGTTAACCGGTAATGCGACCGGCCGTAATCTACCCCTGATTCCATCCCCTTGCGCGGGAGGTCAGGGTCGCGAGCTTCGTAACGTCAGCTATCTCATCCGAGTTGTAGCAGCATGCGGATAACCGCTCCCGCCTTGCTGCTCCCTTCCCCCTCGCGGGGGAAGGTTAGGGTGCGGGCTCTTCTTTTCGTGGTCGCAATTCTGGCACTGCTGTCGACGGCGTGCGGCGGATCAGCGGCGAGTTCCTCTGGAAGCCCAACGCCGGCGCCATCTCATTTATCGGTGCCCTCAGCCAGCATCGCCGGACATTTTGGGTACCCCGCCGAGGGTATCCCTCCAATGAGTATCTATGCGATTCAGGCTGGCAGCAAGCCGTCCAACTTCTATGTGGTTCGCACGATTTTGAACCAGGGCGTCTATACAATCCGCGAGATTCCACCTGGCACGTATCACCTCTTTGCCACGCCAACCGGTGGCTTCGGTCAAGGGCCTCAGCGCTTCGGTGCCGCTTATACGAAGGCAGTCCTTTGCGGGCTCTCTGTCAAATGCACCGATCACACCCCGATCGATGTCATCGTGGCGTCTGGCCAGGCCGTGACCGACATCAATGTCAGTGATTGGTACGACAGCAATCGAGCCGACTATCCCTTAGTGCCGATGCCTTTTCCGTCGGCGACACCAACCGTAAGTCCGGCTACGAGCTACCTCGATGCCCAAGCGGCGGCAACTTTCGAGGCGCAGTTCGGAACCGGGGCGTCAAAGGCTCTCAGCGGGGCGTTCGAGCAATGTCCGGTTAACGAGGCCTGCATCGCCGTGCAGCAGAAACACGACGGCGTGCGGTCGGCCTACTTTCTGGCTCAAGCCGGCTCGAATACCGACGTCGTGACCTGTGGCGTGTACGTCTTTCAGGATGCGTCCGGCTGGCATCCATTGAATACCGACTGCGGGAGGTACCCTGCGCCCGGCAAGTCGGTCTCGGCCACGTTTCTGGGAAGCGGCTGCATCAACGTGCGCGCTAATCCCGGCTACAGCCGCAAGATCGTTGCATGCCTGCCAGTCGACACGACCGTTACGATCGACGGCGGCCCCGTCTTCGTCCAGGAGGCGACCGCTTCCGAAACCGCGAACCTGAATCGGCTCTGGTGGCATCTCGCAGGGAAGGGGTGGATGGCGCACCAGTACTTGACCTCTAGTGGCATCTACTACTGATCAGGCGAGTGGACCCCGAGTAAAGGCTGGCAAAGCCACGGCGCGGAGCCACGCGAGCAGGCACCCCACGGCCTCTGGCCCGGGCAAAGAGCGGTGCCACTGCCAGCAGCGATGTAACTAAAGGCGATATCAAAGCGGGTGTACGAGAGCGGGAGACGAGGGTCTCCCGCGCAATGCCCACTCAGCCACTCCAAGTTCGGTTTAGCTACCGGTTGGCAGATGTGGCATGAGGTGTCCCGTCCGAACGGAGCTTGGCGGACGGCCTGCGGATGGCCAAGGTTCAGCGGTGTTCACGGCAGGCTTGCCCCCGGTCGATGGCAACCTTCATCTGGAAGAGGCCTGATGATCTAGCCATTGCCGAATTGTTCTCTTTCCCTTAATACCGCGACGCCGGCGGCCCGCGAACCGTGTCTTTGGACGGAATTTTGCGGCCCTACGGCCGAGTTAAACCCGCCGAAGGATCAGCTCGATCGGCCCGCTGCCATCCCGTAGAACGCGCAGCCGCATCCTGTCACCTGCGGAATGGGCACGAATCGCCGCCTGCACGGTGCTGATGTCAAGGTCCGTCCCGATCTCGTTGCCGTCGATGGCGAGAACGCGGTCGCCGTCGAGCAGCCCTGCGCGTTGCGCTTCGCTGCCGGCGCGCGGCCGACGTACGCGCAGGCCACCTTCGGGTGCGGGCGGGATCGTCTCGCGCCATACCTGTCGAACCGTGTTCGCCCCGTGAGACGCGCAGAGGCAGAGGCCTAGGCCGCACGCGGGGCACTGGCACTGGCAGTCCTCACCCACACCGCCGAGTTCACTTACGACGATGTCGGAAATGAGCAGGTCTAGCTCCTGGATCGCGGTGCCGTAGGCACGCAAGTGCGATTCGGCGAGGTCCGCCGTGTTTCCCTCGGCCTGGCTGTCGAAAGCCCGGTGTGCCGTGGCGTGTAGCACGGCGTAAGCCAGCGCAATCTCATTCAGGCCCCCATAGACCGTGCGGAGCGAGTGAGCGTTCGGCAGGGCCGGGCTAGAGAGCGCTCCCGCGCCGGCGCGCTGGCGTTGACCCTCAAGTGCCTCGCGCTGGTTTTGACTCGCCTTTCGCAGGCCTTTCAGCAACGACGCAGCCTTGGGATGCACGGCCGGAGAGGATACGAGGGCTGATTCGATGATTTCCTCGATCCGTCGTTCGGCATCTATCAGATCGTCAAGCGCATCTGCGACGTGGTTGCGTTTGGCAGCAGCCTTCATGTCTTCCCTCCTCTAGATCGGCTTGCGCGCTCTAATCGGATAGCCGTACGTCCCAAATTGGCGGGCCTTGGCCTCTCCCCCGGCACCCGCGAAGGCGTCCACGCGGGGACCAAGCTCCACATCCGCCAGCCCGGCCCCTCGAATCACCGTATCCCATCCCGCACACGGCAGGGCCCCGGCAATTCAACCGGTCCAGAGGTCGATGTCGTGGAGAGCGCTCTCGGGGATTGGCTTGTCGATGCAGATGTCGGCGATCATCATTCGGCCGCCCGGCCGGAGAATGCGGGCTACCTCGCGGCAGACGCCGAGCTTGTCCGGACAGAGGTTGATGACCCCGTTGCTGATCACCAGGTCGGCCCACCCATCTTCGACGGGCGTCTTCTCGATCAAGCCCTCACGAAATTCGACATTGTCAAACCCAAATTTCCTCGCGAGGCGACGACTTCGCTCGAGCATCTCGGGCGTCATGTCGACACCAATGACGCGACCCTCCTTGCCGACGCACAGTGCGGCAAAGAAAGTGTCCATGCCGCCACCCGAGCCGAGGTCCACCACGCGCTCGCCAGCTCCAGGCGTTTCCCAGTGAAACGGGTTGGCCATGCCGGCGAACGCTTCGCAGGCTTCTTCAGGAAGCTGATCGAGGACGGCCTGTGGATAACCGAGCCGGATCGCGTGAGGACGGCCCGTGTGGAAGTGGTAGGCGCCGCCGGGTTTCTCGGCTACCTCCCGGTACTTCTTCTGAACCTCTCGCCTGAGTTCCCGCACATCGACGAGGTCAAGGATGTCTGCCACGCCTCACACTCTCCCATTGGTGGCTGTCAGAGCTGGCCGCGCCTGCACCCCAACTGGCTCAGACAATACGGGACTCCGGCTCGCTGTCAATAGCTCCGGACCTATTTGGCGTGCGGCCTTTTCCTCCCGGGCACTCTTCCTACCGCGGGGCCCCGGCCCTGTAATTTTCGACGCGGTCGGAGATGTGCCTCGAACGTAGGGCTACAGAGTCTCGATGCTTTGCCCGTAGCCCAGGCTGAATCGCTCCAACTCCGAGATCGGAATGAGTGGAACGCCGCAACGGTTCGCGAGGACCTCGAGCGCTTCCATTTCCGCCTCCCAGAACGCCGTGCAGGGGCACGACAAGCAGAAAATTGACTTGATAGCGGCCTCACGGGGGACTGCCAGGGCGAGGACCCGCGCCCGCTGGGCCCGAAAGCCGAGGCCTCCGTGTCGCAATATCCGTCCGAAGGCTAGCACCGCGCCGTAGGCGGTCCGCTGAGAGGTCACCGTACCGCGCCAACTGGGGTCCGCTCGATGGCGCGCATATAGTCCACAGCTGCATTCCGCGGCCGGCGCGGGGTGGGCCCGACCCAACAAGCATTGGGCGTCGGTCACAGTCACACTCCAGGTCAGGCGCCTAGCCGGTGACCCCAACCGGTTCCCATAAACTTGCCACTGCCGAAACCCGACCACCGGTGTGTCGACTCGAACCGTTTGCCTTAAGGTTGGGCCAGCGCGCCTGAGAGCGCGCGCGAATTTCACGGGAGTATCTAACGCCGCGCCGGAACTGGATCCGCGACCGCCGGCGGCTCGGTTTCGCGCCTCGTTGGAGCGGTGCGCTGCGGCTCGACGTCAGGAAGATTCTCCGGCTCAGGAGCCTCGATTTCGAGGTCAGGCTTGCCACCAAACCCCATGCGGTTTCCCTCCTCGGTCAAGAAGCTGGAGCGGGAGACGAGTCTCGAACTCTCCGTGGGGTATTGGTCTCCGCGCCACTGTAACCATGTCGTGAACTCGCTGTGCCGTTTGCAGCCTGGATTGGATCGGCATTGCCCGAGCGGCTCCCGGTCCGGTCCTTTCTGAAGCCTACGCTTGAACTACGAGGAAATAGACGTCACCGTTTGTACTCCCCCGCCATGCGTGGACCCGCCAACATCCGGCCTTCGGAAAGACAAATCCGGTGCCCCACTCATCGGTTTTCGGAATATTCCAGCTGGAACTCATATGGGGTTCTGGCCCGAACGTCAACTGGGCAATGGCGCCGTCGATTGTTTTACTTCCAATGTTGAACACGCCCCGACCACCCATCCGCCAGACGATTTTTGTCTCGATACCCGCCTTGATCGGCAGGGGGGCGAACACGAGCGCCCAGAGATTCGACCCCTTGACCTCGGCTGGCGGCCCCGGCTGCGGCGACGATGCCTGGCAGTCTGAGGCCTGGGGAGCCGAAAAGCTCACACCCCAGGACGGCGTAACTGCGGCAGCCGTTTGAGTACTTGGCGTGCTGTTGGGAATGCATGCCCCAGTAAAGAGGCCCGCAGCTACTACCGCCGCCAGTCTTCGGCCATGCCTACGGAGAGCCATGATCCATGTCGAACCTTCAAGTTATACCTCGGGATGGGGCTATCGGTTCCCGCCATCGACCGCCTCGTCATTCCTGATTCGCTACAGCGGCGGGCTCCTTCAGGCACAAGCGCTCACTCCGGCTGATATAACACGCTGGCCATTAACACAGGCTCGCAAATTCCGACGTTAAAACAAGGCCTCGCCGAGATCTAGGCGACGCGTTGCGCAAGATAATACTCCACTTCAGATGTCCGCTGTCAGTCTGCTGTCGGAAAAGGTGGGAGTGGTTCCAATGTCTCCTTCAGGCCGAGCTGCGCTCGCTGTCGATAAGCCTCATAAGCGGGCCCTCGTCTTTCCGAGGCGGCAACACATGGACGACCCCATCGTCATCGGCATAGACGTGAACCATGCCCGCCGAGAACAGCAGTTCACCAGACCTGCGCATGGTCACGCGGGAATCGACTTGAAAGTCCCGACGCCGCTTGTGAACCGCCGTCACATCGACTGGGTGTCCATCTTGGAAAGACGTGCAGACCAAAGCAGTACTTGTCCCGTTCTGTTCCTGCCTAATTGCAAGAATTCCGGTGTCAGTCGGCGTCGTCATTTGATACCACCTCCGTTCTTTAGCAGCCCGCCTAATTCGATCCACTCGACGACTTGAGTGGCCTGAGTGGTGAACGTGTCGACGCGTGACTTTCAAACATGATTCGCCTCCAATCGCCCGCGAGAGTAAAAATGCCGCAGCTGGTGGAGATTCCCAGATGATGTGGAAGTCGTGCGGCCGCCACGTGCGCGCCGCAACGCCCCATTGTGTAGATGCTGTCCAAGTTCTGCCACATCGAAACGCTGAGTAACGTCCTTTCGCGCCACAGAATTCGACGACTAGACGCCACTAGTCCAGTCGCCTCGCGTTGGATCTGGTGACGGATCCAAGGGTGAAGGAGTGCTATGACTAAAAGCTTCATAGCTGATCCACATTGGAACCGCGTAACGACAACAGTATCTCGACCCCAGCCATCTGAATCAGGGGGCGCCGCGTGCCGGGACGCACTCTTTGGACTCATGCACCCCCACCACTCAGGACGAGCGATACTGTAACGACGACCAGAAGCGCCGCCGAGGTCCTCCTAATACCAGCCAGCGACCAAGTGTGCCGCGAAAGACCTTGACTCCGAGGATACGAGGGTGTCAATGATCGCACGAATATGGCAGCCGCCGAAACCAGAGCCACCGCGATCATCAACAATGGTGCCGCAAACGGTGCTGTCAGGAGCGTACCGACTAGCGCCACCCAAATGAGCGAATTTGTCTTGTATGTTGTGATGAGCAGACCCAGATCAAATCCCCACGAAAACCCCAGGAATCCGGGGCTAAGTTGTCCATAAAGACGGACGGGCACCTGCCTTGACGTCTGGGGGGTCCGATTGAGCGCGTCAGCCAAAGCTAAGGCAACCGTAACTAGAACTAAAATTGTCATCCGGATGGCCGATGGGACAACGGAGGTTATCAAGAGACCTAGTCCGAACACTCCGAAACTCAGCAAGACACCTACGATCAAGTAACCCGTTGTCAGGCCCAGCAAGAACCGCGCAGCCATCGGTCGGCTCCGGCGCATCAGAGGGCCGGCCACGCCGGCCATCGATAGTCCTCAAGGACTCTCGGACTGAAGAATCGATCCAAATGTTCCGAGCAAGATCCAGAGAATCATTTCAGCCGTGTTACGCGCAATGGTAGGCCGAGGCGCCTTCCGCCCACCATTCGCAGCAGTAACACTCCTGAGCCCCATACTGGCAAATCCAGGTGTACTCGCCGAAGGCCTCGCAGCGACCAAAGTCAACGTTATTGTCGTACTTGAGTCGGCAGCAGCCGTAGTAGTACAAGGCTTCAGCGTCCGTAGTGCGGCCGAATATCATCGCGGCGGTCGCCAAACCGCTGGCTCCCAGGCCTGCCAGAAGTCCGCGTCGGGTTAACCCTTTCGATTGCTGGACCAGCGGCTCTCCGCCGCGCTCAACGCCACCTATGCTCATTCTCAAACCCTCCTTGCCGCTCGAGTTATTTCGCCTGCATCGGTTGCGACCAGGGCCCTATCCACGCTGTTGAGTGTCCTCTCCAACGCGGCTGCGTCGGTGAAAACAAGCGCTGAATGCAAGGATCCTTCTTGGAAGATCAGGCATGTAGGGCTCGTTGTGACTCCAACTTCGCCGCGTAGCCACGACCCACCCGCGTCAACCCAGTGTGTTGTTTCACCCAGGCCATGTCTCGCGACAAATGCTTCGCCGGCTTGACGCGTGGGGCATGCAATAACAATGGCGATCTCGTGCTTGCGAGAACCGTTGGCCAAGCGAACCAGTCCCGGTGCTATTCGCTGACAACTTTGACACGAAGTGCTCAACGCCAAAACAACGCCTCGGCTCGAATCGGCCACCCTGCGTAAGCGCTCTGGCCATGCTTCCGGCGACTTGCCGATGGGCGCACCTTGAAGGGGCTTCAAAAATGCGGTTCCATCGACCTTTCCTGTTCCTATCGCAAATTGGCTGGCGAGTTGACCAAACATGGCAAACAGGACTACGACCGAAGCTGAGACAAGTAGTAGCCCGAACGCCAAGAGGCCTTCGATCATGACGACCTGAAGAGGCCGAAATTCAAGTATCGGGCGATGGCTCGTCGGTTGACCGCCAGGGCCACGGTGACCGTTGAGATCGACGCGTCAATCGCGAACATTCTGGTCTGGCTCCAGGGCGATATCTGGCCAAAGATGACCGACAAAGCAACGAAAGCGATTCCAACCGCGCAATTCACCGGACCCAGGGGTTGCGTCTCATCGATGCTTAAGCACCCGCAGGCTACCGGGGACTTTCGCATCCAACCAAAAACTCCTAGGCCGAAGAAGAGGATGCCAACCAACGCAAGGAGCCGCAGCGGAATTCCTTGTGGCCAACCGGTTACTAGCCCGAGCGCAATCGCGAGTTCAACCGCAGCAAACAGGCGTACCGGCATGGAAAGCGTTCGCTCTCTGATGCCAGGAAGCACGGACGCGATCGATGCGGATGCCCTCTCGGGAATAGCAAACTTAAACATGGCACCGTTTAGTAGCACTCCCACAACAAGCGCTAAGGAGATGTTTCGCATCGACTCCGATAAGCCGTACATCACCATAAAGGTGACGCTCGGCGGCGCACATGTCCAGTCACCATTGTGAGTGACACTTGAAATGGTGTCACTACCTCCTAGTGTCCTGAGACAGAAATTCGTGAGATAGTGTCGTGGCTGCTGACGGGTCGCTCACTGAAGTTTACGTCATGCCACGCGGCCGTCCCCACCACGCGGAGTTGGTCGTCTCCCCCGAGGATCGGGCCGAATTGCTGCGATGGACCCATCGTCGCAAGTCGAGCCATGGCTTGGCCCAGCGCGCCGAGATTATCCTGCGCTGCGCGGCAGGCGACCCCGGCCGACAGGTCGCCGGCGGAGCTGCGGCTCACGAACAACACCGTGGGCAAATGGCGGACCCGCTTTATCGATCGCGGCTTGGCCGGCCTGCTGGACGAGCCCCGCTGCGGCGCCCCGCGCACCATCAGCGACGAGCGGGTGGAAGCCGTGGTGACCACCACACTGGAAAACGATGCCCCGGGACGCCACCCATTGGAGCACCCGCTCCCTGGCCTCCAGGAGCGGCATCAGCTACGCCTCCGTTCGGCGCATCTGGCATGCCTTCGGGTTGCAGCCGCATCGGGTGGAAACCTTCGCGCTCTCCAACGATCCGCAGTTCATCGCCAAGGTCCGGGACATTGTGGGGCTGTATTTGAATCCGCCCGACAAGGCTCTGGTGCTGTGCGTTGATGAGAAGAGCCAGATCCAGCCTCTCGACCTGAGCCAGCCGATCTTGCCCTTGGCGCCGGGGATGGCGGAGCGGCGCACCCATGACTATCGCCGGCATGGCACCACCTCGCTCTTTGCTGCCCTCGATGTCGCCACCGGGAGGGTCATCGGCGAAACCCATCGTCGACACCGCGCAACCGAGCTCAAGCATTTTCTCGACCCCATTGACCGAGAAGTGCCGGGTGTCCATACACCCCTACCTACAGCTCCTGGATCAATCAGGTCGAGCGCTGGTTCTCGCTCCTGACGGAGAAGCAGCTCCGCCGCGGCAGTCACAAAAGCACGCGGCAATTGGAGGACGCCGTCCGCCTCTACCTGGCCACCTGCACCGCCAAACAAGCCCTTCATCTGGACCAAGACCCCGGAGGACATCCTCGCCAGCATCGCCAGATTTTGCCAACGAACTTCGGTCTCGGGACACTAGTTCTCCTCCTCTTGACGGAAGACCGGCGGAACTACCTTGAAACAATTCCGGTTGCCCCGTGATTCGAATAATCTCTTGGCTGGTCCGCAAGCGTCGCCACTGCTTGCGTCCGATTACGAACTCCCAAGCCGAGGTACAGACGTTTTAAGTGCGTTCGGACCGTGTTCGTTGAAATTCCGATTTGGGGCAGCCAGCTCCTTGTCGGATAGACCCAACGCCAAGCCGGCTGCGATTTGGCTTTCGCGGCCCGATAGCTTAAGACCGTCCACTGTATGTCGACTCATCCGTGCACCCTCGAAGACCCCTCGGCCCTGCCGCCGGTCCCACGCCTTCGCCTCGCCAACCATAGTGCGACGGCGCCGGCCCGGCTATGCAGCCCATTCGCTCTATAAAAGCGTTGAAGCTGAGTCTTGACGGTAGCGACTGACACGCCAAGCTGCTTCGCGATCTGTTTCACCGCCAGATCGCGGGCAGCAAGGTCAAGAATTTGCGCCTGCCCCCGGGTAACCTGAACGCCCCGAACGGCTTTCAGATCCTCATGCTTGCTTGACTTTGCCACGACCCCCACAAATTGCCTGCTTGGTGGCCAAGGTAAGCCCGACGGTCTGGTGTGTCAATGCTGACTTGGTTCGCCACTTCGGCCGACGGAACGACGCTTAGTGAGCCGCTGAAACCTTCAGGAAAATCGTGCCCATGGCGTTGACCACAGAACTTTACAGCGCGTTGCTTTCGGTCATTTCACGTAACAGGGTGGAGTCCACCGTCGTAGTTCAAATGGATGACAGAAATTCGCCCAGCGAAATCGTTGTGAAGTCAAAACGATACCAGCCCGTTCGGTGAGTCATCCTAGGCCTCGGCATCGTGGCCGGTGTCGCCCAACTGGAGCGCCGGCAGGCCTCGCAGTGTGTGGCCGATGCGCTCGCCATCAACGCGCAGCCAGGGCATGCTGCTGAACACCTTCCGGCAGGATCCTGCCGTCGGCCTACGGGCCGAGTGAAGGACGTGGGAAGTCGCGCAAAGGATCCCGCCGAGTGCCTATTTGCTGGCCGAGCGCGCTCAATTACCTGCGGGAGTCAGCGGTTAGCCCGAGGACCGATACCTCGGAGCATGAGCTCATGAACCTCGTCCGCTCCCATGCCGACCAAGGAGATTGCATCGATCTGTTCATCATTCAAACCGCTTCGTCGCAAGGCACGGCGCTCGTCTGGTGTGAGGCGCTTGACCTTGTGCGCAGGCTGCGGCTCATCGGGGTTGATCCATCGTCCCCTCCAGAACCTCCGTCGGCCTGTGAAGGGCAGTGGGAGGCGGTGGTAGCGGAATCCCTCGGCTTCAAGTTCTGCTCGTAACTTGTCCACGAGCCGCCGAGCCTGCAGTAGGCCGTTGCGGCGGGTCCTGATGGTCTGTAAGTCGCGGCGAAGCGCGTCCAGCGGTCTCCGCTCAGCCAGCCGTCGCACCTGTCGGGTGGAGATAACGAGCTCGTCAGCGATGGCGGGAAAGCTCATTCCTGCCCTCCCCAACCGGTTCACGGCGATGACGCGATAGAGCTTGCGGTTGCTCGCGGGCTCGGCTCGGATCAGGCGGAATAGTTTGAGCTCCCGAGCGAGACCCAAACGCGGTTTCTTGAGGTACTCCTCCATCTGATCCCAGGAAGCCTCCACTTCATCGTTAGTTGGTTGCGGCGCAGGAGCACGAGGAGGACGCTGACCAGGTCGTGGAAGAGACGCCAGGTCTTTGCGGCTCACGTAGTAAGCGCCGTGCGGCCCTCGGGTCGCCTTCAGCTGGCCGGAGCGAATGCGGAGTCGCAGCGTCTCGACATGACACCCGAGCCGGTGGGCGGCGTCCGATAGCTTGATAGGCTTGCTCACCGTCTTGCGCGCGCCGCGCTTCGTCATGGCCGGCTCGAATCCCGCAAGGGGGCCCAGAGTGAAGGTGCGGACAGATTCAATGCAATCGCGGACATAAATTTCTCACACTATTAGGGGCCTACGGCGACGGGCAGACCGCAGGTCGGCGGTACTTCGCGCAGGTTCAAGTACTACAAGGACATAAATTTCAGGCATTTATAAGGGTAGAGGATGATGACCTCAGCCTGAGTCATCAGGGCTCTTCGGTTGCCAGCAGGGACCGCGGCAGTGGTCGGGTAGACCGGGCCTCGCTGAAGGCGTTTTTGGGCAACGTCCAGCTTGGACAGGCTGCGTGGGCCCGGTCGTTTCAGGCGGTCGCCCCGGCCGTACGCATCATGAGGCGACCGCCCACCTGATCTCACGAAGCCCGCTTTCGATACCGGGACGGACTCCTTATTCATTCAGTCGTCCATTTCTTATTCGCGATTGCCCCACCAACGCCAGCCGCCGCCTGAGCCAGCAAGAGATCACTCAACTCGTTCGAACTCTCACCACTCGCGACATTGCGATCCTTATCGCCCTTTCCAACTACCGCTACCTCGATCGCGATCAGGTCGAACAGCTCTTCTTCCCCAGTCGACGGGTGTCGCAGCGACGGATCAAATGGCTCAGAGATCACGGGTTGATCTACCGCTGGCCCATGATCGAGCCTCCCGGCTGGACCCGACTGCACTCGCTCTTGCTGTTGTCACCGCGGGGGGCGCGCGTGCTGGCGGCCTGCCTTGGGCGGGAGCCACGACCGCTGGTGCGCCTCAGCCAGGACTGCCGCGATCATTGCTTCAACATCGGGCACGACCTGGGAGCCAACGCCTTCTTCGTCGCGCTGGTCGTCGCCAGCCGGCCACTTGCCCGCGAGGGCTTGTACCACTGGGTCGGTGAAGAGCGTTGCCGGCGCCTGCTGCGTGAGGATGCCGGCCCCAGGCATGCGCCGGCGCCGGACGGTTGGGGCCGCTACCTACTCGGAGACCGAGAGATCACGTTCTTTCTCGAATGGGATCGAGGGACGGAATCGGTCGACCGCCTTCACCGAAAGTCAGTGAACTACATCCGCTACTTCGTACGCAGACACGGCGCCAACTATGCGCATGTCCTCTTCGTGTTCCCGTCCTCCGCCAAGGAACTTAGTTACCACCAGAGCATCGCTCAAGACCTGCCTCGCGACGAAGTCTGCTGCGTCTTCTGGACCACCACGCTGAAGCACCTCGAGCTCGCGAGTCCGCGAGGCCCGATTTGGTGGAAGGTGGAGCGGCGCCCGCCCAGTGACGACGACGCCAGACGAATGCGGTCGCACCGATCCGAGGCGTGGCTTGCGGCGGCCCGCCGCGTTTCCCTGGACGGACTCGCCAGTCCCCCGGGGCACGGTTCCTCCGTCGCGAATTGCATCGGTAAACCGGCTTGGTGGGAGCGAAGACTTGCTGGAGGGCAGGTCTGACGCGAGGTGAGCGTAAGAGGCGCCCGTCGTTGGCCGCCTCCTACGGAGGCGGACCGGTGAGGAGGGGGCCAAACTCCGGCCCCCTCCCTGCCAGCACGGTGAGGGAGGCGCCCAGCAGAGCCAGGAAGCCCAATGTTGCCCTCACCCTGTCCGACCTACCGGAGGAAATTGTGGCGACGCTTCAGGTGCTGGTGGAGATCGAACTCTGTCGCCGTGAGCGGATCCGGCCGAAGGCGAAGCCAAACCTTGACGTCGTTCGCGCGACACAGGATGATGCTGTCCTGAAATGAGTCGTGCGGTAACGTCGCCTTCCTCGCGTGCCGATCCAAAGAAAGTCGCGCTCGTCTATGTCCGGGTCTCGAAATACACCGCTCAGGACGAGGGACGAAAGGTCTCGCCAGAAACCCAACTCGAGAAGTGCAAGGCGCTGCCGGCGCTGAACGAGTGCCAGGTCGAAGTCTTTGAGGATCTGGACTACTCAGGCAAGAACACCAAGCGACCTGGGTTCACCCAGTTGATCGAGCGGGCCCAACGCGGAGACGTCTCCATCGTTGCCTGCTATTCGATCTCGCGGCTCTCGCGCGATGTCCCCGACCTGTACCAAACGCTAAAGACGCTCAAGCAGTCCGGCGTGGGGTTCGTATCCGCGACGGATCCCCTGTACGACACCACCAGCCCCTTCGGGGAGTTCATCCTCGGCATCGTGGCCGGTGTCGCCCAGCTGGAACGGCGGCAGACCTCGCAGCGCGTGGCCGATGCGCTCGCCTTCAAGCGCGCCCGGGGCAAACTCCTGGGCACCTTGCCAGCCGGTTACGAGCGCAATACGGACGGCGGTATCGTGATCGACGAACCAATCGCCGCCACGATCCGGCTCGTCTTCGACATGTATGCGAGTGGCAGTTACAGCTACAAGACGCTCGCCTTCTGGCTCAATGAGCGCGGGGTCAAGACGATTTCCAGACGTGGTGGGAACGGTTCCCCGGCCGCCTCCCTCTGGTCTGGCGACGTGCTCAAGGAAGTCCTCGCTAGGCCGACCTATGCCGGCCTGATTCGCCTTCCAGATGGCTCCATGAGGCCCGGCGAGCAGCCCGCGATCGTCGCGGCCGACGTGTGGACCCGCGTGCAGGCGATCCGTCAGCGGCAGCGGTTCATACCGGGGTCAGCGCCCCGGCCACGCTACCGCCACTCGCCGCACCCGCTGGTCGGCGTGCTCCGTTGCAGCTGCGGCGCTACCATGCGCGGACGGCGCACCATCTGGCGACACCGGGAGCGGCGGTGGTACGTCTGCAGCAATCAGGCCCGTTACCACTCGTGCGAGCAAAAGCCAGTCCGCGCGCAAGAGCTCGAGGACGCCTTCGCCGCCTGGTTGGAAACCTGTCGGCCTGATGAACGGCTGGAGAGTGCTGCCAGAGAGCTGCTCGAGCGTGGCCTACGCCAGCGACGCATTCTGGCCAGCGAGCTCGATCACCGGCGCCGCATCAAGACCCAGGAGGACCGGCTCCGGCGGACCGGCCTGGTCTTCCGCGCCGGCCAGATGACCGAGCAGGAGTGGCAGGCGGAGACGCACGCGATTCGGGCTGAGCTCGCGAAGCTCCAGGGCGGGCCCGCTGAGCCTGAGACCATGCGCCAGGCCGCGCGCCGGCTCACCGATCTGCTGGCCGCCTGGAGCGACGCGGACCCGCAGCAGCGGGCCCGGCTGGCGGCGTCAATCGTGAGCGAGATCCAGGTGGCGGATGGCCGGCTCAGCGCGATCCGCCCACACGCGGCCTGGGTTCCCTACTTCGAGCAGTTACTGCACGATGGAGCGGGAGACGAGACTCGAACTCGCGACCACCTACTTGGAAGGCAGGCGCTCTACCAACTGAGCTACTCCCGCGCCGCCACCGTATTTTATCCCGCAAGCGGCAACGCCGACCTTACGGACGGTCGTCGATCCAGGCCTCGCCTTCCGTGTAGACCTCTTTCTTCCAGATGGGCACTGTGTGCTTCAATTCGTCGATCAGCCACTCGCAGGCATCGAAGGCCTCACCGCGGTGCGATGCCGCCACGGCGATCACCACGCTGACCTCCCCCACCTTCAGCGTGCCCGTCCGGTGGACGATGGCGAGGTCCGAGATCGGCCACCGCCCCCGCGCCTGCTGCGCAAGTTCCTCCATCTGCCTGAGCGCCATCGAGCCGTAGGCTTCGTAGACCAGCGCGCGGACCTGCTTGCCCCGCGAATGCTCGCGGACAATGCCTTGGAACAGCACGACCGCCCCATCCGCCTCGCTGCGGATCGTGTCGGCGATCGCCATGGGGTCCAACTTCTCCTCGCACAGGGCTACGACGCCACGCTGCTCGCCGATCGCGCCTCCGCTGACCGGGGGAATTACGGCCAGCTCGTCACCGTCTTTAAGTGGGTCATCCCAGCCCGCGTACTCGGAGTTAACGGCGCACCGGAATGACCGCGGAAGCGGACCGAGGTCATACGTCGTGCTCAGCTGGCTCCAGGCATCGGCAGCGGTCGCCCCAGCCGGCAGGGCCAGATCGACATTGGGTTGCCCGACTAGCTCGCGCGGCTTGGCAAAAAGCACGACGCGCACATTCATGGCGTCATGATACGGCCGCTCGTTTTGGGGAACTTCGGAACCAATACCTTCTCCACCCGCAGCTCGCCATCGAACGCCAGCCGGGCCATCGTGCGCTCCGTCCCGCCGAACTGCGGACGAGTTGCCGTCCCCGGGTTGATGAAGCGAGTTCGCCCAATCACCTCGTCTCGGAATCGATGGGTGTGGCCATGGATCACCACGTCGAACCCAGCGGCCCAGCGCGCCCTCTGCTTGTCGAGGTTGTGGACCATTCCGAGACGCCAGCGTCCGATGGTGCCCTCGATCGTCGTAGGGTAGCGGGAGTCGCTGGGCGAATTCCCGTTGACGACCACGAGCCTTCCCAGCCGGCGCAGTCCCTCCAGGACGTCCTCACTGCCCCAGTCGCCCGCGTGCCAGATTTCGTCGACCCCCCCGAATTCCTTGGCAACATAAGCTAAGAGCGCCTCGACGTCGAAGCTTCCCTGCGTATCGGCGAGCAGTCCGATCTTCATCGAAAGAGGTCAGTCGCCGGATCCCGCAGCAGGGTCTGCACCGGCCCATCACCCGCCACCGAGGCGCCCCTGATCAGGGCAACCGGCACCCGATCCAGCTTGCCCATCACCAGTTCCGCCGCAGAAGCAAGCTCATCAACGATGGCGAGCTCGGTGCCAAGGAGCGCGTAGCCGTCCGGGTCCCTCAGACCGCGGTAGTCGCGCATCGCTACCACACCGGCCGCACCGATCGCGACGTTGACCTGCCCCTGGCGCCACGGCCGGCCGAAGCTGTCGGAGATGACAACGCCAACGGAGACATTCGATAACTCTTGAAAGCTCGCCCGCAGCCGGCGGGCCGACTCGTCGGGGTGCTCGGGGAGCAAGACGACCATCTCCTTGCCCCCCGTATTCGATCGATCGACTCCGCCGTTGGCGCAGATGAAGCCCTGCCGCGTTTCGGTGATCAGCACGCGCGGCGCCTCACGGACGATGCGGACGGATTCTGAAAGTATGACTTCCACGTGCCGCGGGTCGTAGGCGATTCGCCGACCGATTTCGGTGGCCCGTCCTGACGGATGCACCCGGTCCAGCGACACCACCCGGCCTTCCGCTTTCGAGACCACCTTCTGGGTGATGACAACCACATCACCCTCCTCGAGTGACATGCCAATCCGCTCCACACCTTCCACGATCAGGTCAGGTAGTGGCGCGCCATTGACGATCTCCGGGAGGCCAGGCACGGGATGGATCGAGACCGCACTCAAGCGTGTGGCGGCGTGCCCGCGAGGGCCCGCTCGGCGACGCCGAGCTCGCGGAGCAGGCGACGCGTGGCGGTATCGCGCGACAAGTGCATGAAGGCGACGACGTCATCGGGCCGGTCGAGATCGTATCGGAGCCCCTCCACGTCCTTGGCCTCGAAGCTGCGGTTGGCGCGCCGCGCCTCGGCCTGGTGCAAGCTGAAGCTATCCTCACCAAACCGCAACGTGATCGCGTGCGGTGGCACCAGTCGCAAACCATTGGTGCCAAGACGCTCGCGATCCGGTGCGAGCAACACCTCGATTTCCGGCCGGTAGGTACACAGGTCGGACAGCTCGTCGGCTGTCACGGCGGGGACATCGCCCGGGATCGTGAGCGCAGCGGTGAAGCCTCGCTCCCAGGCCGCCGCGAATCCCTGCCGGACCGCCGCACTCTGACCCTGGGCGACCCGATCGGTCAACGGCTCGAGGCCAAAGCGACGGCCCTCGTCCAGGATCTCCTGGTCGTCAGAAATCACGAACCGCCCGTACATCGTGAGCGTCGAAACGGCGGCAAAGACTTCAAGGGCCATCACGCCGGCCAGCCGCTCGCGCTCGGCCTCGCTGAGGACGGACTCGAGCCGGTGCTTGGCACGGCGGGGCGATTTGACGGGGACGACGATGGCAAGGGTCATGCTGCCGCTGGCTGCCGCATGATGTCCAGCGCTGCCGCGGCGACCTCGCGGGCGGAATCGAGGTCATCGAGCATCGTCGGACGGACGGCGATGCGATAGCCGAGCGCCGCGATCGCCGGGGCGAGCGCCGCATCCGCCGTGTCGAGGACGAAGCCGCTGGCAATCTCCTGATACCGCTCCCCCACGCCGAGCGCGTCGGGCCGCCAGCCCTCGGCGCGCATCAACTCGGCCGTCGGGCCCTTGACCGCGCGGCCGCCGATCAGTGGGGAAACGGCGACCGTTTTGCTACGTGCGGCGCCAACCAGAGCCCGCATCCCGGGCACCCGCAGAATGGGCTCAATGCTGATGCTCGGATTGCTCGGTGCGATCAGCACGAGCCGAGCCGCTTCAAGCGCCTCGGCTACTCCGGGCGCCGGCCGTGCCTCGTCGAGCCCGGTCCAGTAGATCTCCTTGACGGTCGGACGGCTGCGTTCGCGCACGAAGTACTCCTGAAAATGCAGATCACCGGCATCGGTCTTGAGCCGAGTCTCGACCGGCGTGTCGCTCATCGGTAGGATCCGACTGCGGACTCCGAGCCGCTCGGCGAGCTCCGCCGTCACACGATGGAGCGGGACGCCAGCGGCAAGCCGTCCGGTTCGATACAGATGCGTCGCCAGGTCACGGTCGCCGAGCTGGAACCAGGACCGATCGGTGAGCCGGGCAACGGCAGCTTGGGCGGTGAAGGTGTCGCCCAGGATCCCCCACCCACGCGACATATCCGCCAGGCCGGCGAGCCAATAGGTGACCGTGTCGAGATCGGGGGCGATGTAGAGGCCGTGCCACCGCATGTCGTCGCCGGTGTTTCCGATTACGATGATGTCCTCCGGGGGCACGACCCGCACCAGGCCACGAAGGAATCGCGCCGCACCGACGCCGCCTGCGAGGACGACGACGGGCCTCGAACTCATTCAATCATCATAGGAAACAATGTCACTTTTCCAAGCCCTCGTATTGGCGTTACTCCAGGGCGTCACCGAGCTTTTCCCGGTCAGCAGCCTCGGGCATACCGTGATCCTGCCGAAGCTGCTCCGCTGGAACATCGACCAGGCCGACCCGACGTTCCTGGCCTTCGTGGTGCTGCTCCACGTCGGCACCGCGACCGCCCTGTTGATCTATTTCCGGCGTGACTGGCTGGCGATCGTCCGGGCGGTGATCCGCAGCGTGATCGACGGCCGCATGCATGGGACAGCAGACGAAAAGCTAGGCTGGCGCCTCGTTGCCGGCACGCTCCCGGCGGGCCTGGTGGGATTCCTTTTTCAGAAACAGGTCCAGAGCCTGTTCGCGAACCCGCGGGCGGCCGCCGCCTTCCTGATCGTCAACGGTCTCATCATGTTCGTCGGGGAGCGCGTGCGGCGACGGGCCGTCGCCTTCGATGAGGGGCGCACGCAACTCGACGCGCTTTCGGTACGCACCGCGGTCGGCATCGGCTCCGCGCAGATCTTCGCGCTGCTGCCAGGCATTTCGCGCTCGGGCACCACCATGGTGGCGGGCCTGCTCGCCAATCTCACGCACGAGGCCGCCGCCCGCTTCGCCTTTCTGTTGGCGACGCCCATCATCTTCGGCGCCGGGGTCCTCAAAATTCCCGAGCTCTTCACGCCGGCGGCCGTGCCACATTTGCCCGTCTATTTGCTCGCTGGCGTGACCGCCGGAGTTGCCGCCTTCTTGAGCGTGGCCTACCTCATGCGATACTTCCGAGTGGGACGGCTGGATCCATTCGCGTACTACTGCGCGGCATTCGGCATTCTGTCGCTGATCTTGCTGAGCCGCTGACCTGAGGAGGAATCGAAAGAAATATGGATAACGAGACCCTGCGACCGCTGCTCTTCTGGGTTGGGTTGGTGCTGATCTTCGTCGGACTCATCGCCGCGTGGTTGTTCTTGATTGGCCCGCACTTCTCGATCTTCGGCCCCGGACGCCGCACGAAGCACGGGCTCGTTATGGTCGCGGTCGCGATCGCCGGAGCCGTTATCGCCTCGTTCTTCCGGCCGCGCACAACCTCCGGCACGACGACCTACAACCGCTAGGCGAGAGAATATTCCGCATGGCGCAGATCGGTTACGCGGCCATGCTCGAGCAGTTCCATCCGGGCGACCTGATCGCGTTCTGCGAGAAAGCGGATGCCGCGGGGTTCTCCGGCGTGATGGCCGCCGACCACATCCAGCCGTGGACGCCGCAGCAGGGCAATGCGGCCTTCGTGTGGTCGTTCATGGCGGCGGCCGCGGAGCACACGCGTGGCGATATCGGTCCGGGGGTTACCTGTCCATCGTTCCGCTCGCACCCGGCGATAATCGCCCAGGCCGCAGCCACGATGAGCGCCATGTACCCCGGCCGTTTCTGGCTCGGCCTTGGATCCGGCGAGGCGCTCAACGAGCACGTCGTCGCCGGCTACTGGCCGGAGGTCGCCGAGCGCATCAACCGCATGTTCGAGTCGATTGAGATCATCCGCAAACTCTTCAGCGGAAAGGACGTCAAGCACAGCGGCGAGTACTACAAGATGGAGACGATGCGACTCTGGACCATGCCGGAGCAGCCTCCGCCCATCTACATCGCCACTGCCGGGCCGGTGACCGCGGAGAAGACGGGACGGTTCTGCGACGGCCTTATCACGGTGGGCGCGCCGGAGGAAAAGATCGGGGGCGTCTTCGAGCGCTTCGAGAAGGGCGCCCGCGAAGCGGGGAAAGACCCATCGAAAATGCCCAGGATCCTCCAGCTCCACCTGTCGTGGGCTGCCACCGACGAAGAGGCCATGCGCAATGCGCTCGCCGAGTGGCCGAACGGCGGAATGAAATTCCCCAAGGCGGACATTCGGTCGCCGAATGACTTCGCGCAGATGGCCAAGCTCGTTCGGCCCGAAGACTTCGAAGGCCGCATGCTGATCTCGGCCGATCCGGATGCCCACCGCCGCGAAATCCAGAAGTTCATCGACCTCGGCTTTGATCGCGTGTATCTGCACAATGTCGGCCGCAACCAGATCGAATGGATTGACGTCTTCGGCAAGCAGGTCCTCCCCAAGCTCCACTGAGATGGGGCCGTCGAGGCCGGGCGCCATCGCCGCGACGATCGACCGCGAGCTGCGGCGCCACCGCAATCCGACTCGAGCCCACGCCGAGAAGGCGTACCTGAAGAGCGACCTCGAGTTCCTTGGCGTCGGACTTCCGACAATGCGCCAGGTCGTCCGGACGGTCAAGCAGCGGCATGGCGGACTCAACCGTCAGGGGCTGGCGCTCGTCGGCATCCTCTGGAAAACACCCGTTTTCGAGCGGCGCATGATGGCGGTCCTGCTGCTGGAGGCCTTCGTGCCCCTTCTTCAGCCGGCAGACATCGCCCTGCTCGAGCGCTTGATCCGCCAGTCGAAGACGTGGGCCTTTGTCGACGAGCTGGC
>JALYYE010000417.1 GCA_030946735.1 Candidatus Dormiibacterota bacterium | reverse complement strand
CTCGCGCTGGGAGGTCAGCCCCGATGGGCGCAGCTACGCCTTCACCCTGCGATCGAATGCCAGATGGTCGGACGGTACACAGGTCACGGCGGAGGACGTCGTTTTCACGGTTCGTACCGTTCAGGATCCGCAGTTTCCCGGCGCGCTCCTCAACCAGAGCTGGAAGGACATCATCGCCACCGCGGTCGACGCGGGCCACGTGCGCTTCGCGCTACCCGGCCATAACGCAGGATTCCTGGCGAACCTCGAGTTGCTCGAAATCGTGCCGGCGCACCTGCTTGCCGGCAAAACGATGGCCGAGCTTGCTTCCGCGTCGCCCAACCTGAACCCGGTCGGCACCGGGCCCTTTCGGATGGTGACCCACTTGGGGGACCGGATCCAGCTGGAGCGGAATCCGTTTGCCTGGCGCCGGCCCTGGCTGGAATCGTTCACCATCCGCAGCTTCACGTCCCAGGCGGCCGCGCTCGATGCGCTGGACCGGGGCCAGATCGATGGTCTCGCCAATCTGACGCCCTCAGGCGCGGCCCAGGAGCGGGCCAACAGGCAGGTCGCGGTGCTGACCGCCTCGACCTATCAATATGCGGAGTTGATCCTCAACCTGAAGAGCGACGAACCGTACTTCCAGGACGTCCGGGTCCGGCAGGCGATCGCCAGGGCAATCGACCGCGCCGCGATCATCCAGGACGTCCTGGGCGGGCAGGCCGTCCCCGACGACTCACCGATCCCGCGGTCGATCGCATGGGCGTATGACAGTGCCGCGCAGCAGCCGGCCCATGATCTGACGGCGGCCGCCAAGCTGCTCGACGACGCCGGTTGGACCATGGTCAATGGCATCCGGACCAAGGGCACCACCTCGCTCAGCTTCGGCTTGACCGTGTCGAGCGATGTGCCGCCCTACGAACGTGTGGCCGAGAAGGCGGCGAACCAGCTGTCCCAGATCGGCATCGTCGCCGAGGTGCGACCGGTGACGACGGCCTCACTGATTCACGATTACCTCAACCCGCGTACCTTCGACATGACGCTCACCGCGTTCGACAATGGCCCCGATCCCGACGTCTATTCCTTCTGGCATTCCTCTCAGGCCCACCCCGGCGGCTTCAACTTCGCCGGCATGAAGAAGAACGTTTTCATCGACGGCGACCTGGAGGACGGCCGCAATACGCTCGACCTGACGGCCCGGGCGAAGGCCTATGCGACGTTCCAGGAGGATTTTGCCAAGGAGATCCCCGCGATCTTTCTCTACAGTCCGAAGTACGTCATGGCCGTCAATCGCCGCATTCACGGTGTTCGCCTCGATGCGGCCATCGAGCCAGATGAGCGTTATGCGTACGTCAGCGACTGGTATCGCGAGGTGGGCCGATAAGCGCGCCCCGGTGTGGATAGGCGCGCGTGGACAAGCGCGCCCCGGTGTGGAAAGGCGCGCGTGGATAAGCGCGCCCCGATGTGGAAAGGCGCGCGTGTATGAGCGCGCCCCGATGTGGAAAGGCGCGCGTGGATGAGCGCGCCCCGGTGTGGAAAGGCGCGCGTGAAAGGTGGGTGGGGGGGAATGCGGCTGAAAGGACTTGAACCTTCAAGGGCTTGCGCCCACCAGGCCCTGAACCTGGCGTGTTTACCGATTTCACCACAGCCGCGTCGAACTACAGATTCTGCCACAGCCGATCATGCTCCGTGCCCTCGCTGACCTGACGGCCAAGGAGCGGGCGACCTTCCGCCGGCGCCTCGACACACCCTCGAAGATCCAGCGATTCCTCGACGACATTCGGTACAACACCGAAGACGGTGGCGAAACGTTCCGCTCGCCACGGCGCGTCCTCCGCGACAAGACGGCGAACTGCATCGAGGGCGCCGTGCTCGCGGCGGCCGCGCTGCGGCTCGAGGGCGCTCCGCCGCTGATCATGGACCTGACGGCGGTGCACGACGAGGATCACGTGATTGCCGTCTACCGCCGGCGTGGGCTCTGGGGCGCGATCGGGACCAGCAAGTTCACCGGCCTGCGCGACCGGGAGCCGGTCTATCGAACGCTGCGCGAGCTGGCGATGTCGTATTTCGAGCACTATTTCAATCTCAAGGGCGAACGGACCCTCCGCGGTCACGGCCGTCCCGTCAACCTGGCCCGCTTCGACCGGCTGCACTGGATGACCACCGAGGTCGACCTGTGGCCGATAGCTGAGCACCTCGAGCGGATCCCGCACGTGCCCCTGCTGGCCGCGACCGTTGCCCGCGGCCTGACGCCGGTGAACCGGCGACTTCGGGCGGCGGAGCTGCTGGCGCATCCCACCGCCGGGCCCGCGGAAACACGAGGTGGTTGACATAATCGGTATCACTTGTTAAATTAGCCAAACCATCATTCAAATGGCACGGCAAAGCGCCGGCGGCGTTCGATCGGAGGAAGGGATGAGAAAAGGCGCAGCGGAACCTGATATCCCATTGGAAGCCGTCCAGTCACTCTTGACCCGAGTGATCTGGCAGGCCGTCGCGGACCTCAGCGTGGAGACCCACCGCACGGAATCCGAGCGGTTCTTTGCCGGCGAGACCTTTGTCGAGTACTGCGACATCCTGGGTTGGAACGTGGGCCGGGCCCGGGCCAGCCTCGGGCGGTTCGTCGACAGCGGATCGCGGATCTCGGGCAATCACCTACTGACGGCCGCCGAGCTGGCCGCGCAGCGCGTTTCCACCGTCCGAGCCGTCGCGGTCTAAGCTCCACCCCAAAGGGGGGTTTGGCGGTCGCCTATATTGGCGTGGCGAACCGCTACACTTGGGGCACACCCCGATGAATCTCCTCCTCGTCGAGGACGAGCGCAAGCTCTCGACGCTGCTCAAGCAGCTCCTGGAAGACGAACGCTATGCCGTCGATATCGCCGCCGACGGTGAACGGGCCCAGGAGCTGGCTGAGACCGCGCGCTATGACGCGATCATCCTCGATCTGATGATTCCCAAGAAGGACGGCGTCGAGGTCTGCCGCTGGCTCCGGCAGAACCGCATTCAAACGCCGGTGATCATGCTGACCGCCCGCAGCCAGATCCACGATCGTGTAGCCGGCCTCGACGCCGGCGCCGACGACTACCTGCCCAAGCCATTCGCCTTCGAGGAGCTGCTCGCGCGCTTGCGCGCCCTGATGCGCCGGGAGCAAAAGAACGGCCACGCGAACCGATTGCAGGTCGCTGATCTCGTCCTCGACCTGAAGACGCACCAGGTCCGGCGGGGTGACACGCCGATTGAGTTGACGGCCCGGGAGTTCGCCCTGCTCGAATTCTTGATGCGCCATCCCAACCAGGTGCTGACCCAGGCGCAGATCGCGGAGCGCGTCTGGGACTACAACTTCGAAGGCACCACCAACCGCGTCGCGGTCTACATTTCGTACCTGCGCGACAAGATCGACGAGGGCCGCTCCCCGAAGCTCATCCAAACCGTGTATGGCGTCGGCTACCGGCTGTCGGGATGATGTTCCGGGGCGCGCTGGTGCGCCTCGCCGCCCAGTACTTCGTCCTGCTGGTGCTGATCCTCGGATGCTTTGACCTGATCGTCTACGTGACCGTGTCACAAGCGCTGCAGGCCAAAGCGGACAAGGACCTCAACACCGCCGTGACGCAGGCGATGAGCAACGTCACCGTCACCGGGGACACGGTCAGCGTCACCCCCCAGCCGCTTTTGACTCCGAGTATCGCCGAGGCCTTCGTGCGAGTCCTCGATTTCAAGGGCCAGGAAGTCGGCCAGCCGCGCGCCGAGCTTAAGAAGCTCTTCAACAACCCGAGCCTCAGCGCGCCGATCGGAGCCGCCAACGCCGGCCAGGCTGGGCTGACACAGGTGTCGAGTGGGACCGAGCTGTACGCGGTCGATACCCGTCCCATCGTGTCAAAGTCCCGCAAGGTCGTGGGCGTCCTGCAGGTGGCCCAACCGATCTCCTGGGTGGGTGACGCACTCTCGCGGTTGGTGCGCCAGCTCGTGCTGGCGTCGGCCATCGGGATCGTACTCGGCGCGCTGGCGTCGGTGCTGATGGCGACGCGCTCGCTCCGGCCCATCGGGCGTGCCTTCCAGCGCCAGCGAGAGTTCGTGGCGGACGCGTCCCACGAGCTGCGCACGCCGCTCACACTGATCCGGACCAATGTCGAGGCCTGGCTGCGGCGCTCCAATGGGACCTCCCGTGTGTATGCGAAGAGCATTGTCGAGGAGGTGGAACAGTTGAACCGAATTGTCGGCGACCTGACCACCCTCGCCCTTGCGGATGCCCGGCAGCTGCGCCTCGATCCCCGGCCGATCGAGCTGAACGAGGTGGTCGAGGAGCTGATCCTCCAGGCCACACCGCTGGCCGAGGAGCGCGGCGTTCAGCTTCGCCCCGATCTGAACGGCGGCGTTCGCGTGGACGCGGACCTGAGTCGGGTCCGCCAGCTCCTCCTGATCCTGATCGACAATGCCCTGACGCATACGCCGTCGGGCGGACGGGTCTCGGTGGGGGTGATTCGCCAGAACGGCCGCGCCCACGTGACGGTGACCGACACCGGGGAGGGGATCCCGAACGGAGATCTGCCGCATATCTTCGAACGCTTCTACCGGGCCGACAAGGCGCGCACCCGCGAGAGCGGCGGCACCGGCCTCGGCCTCGCCATCGCCAAGTGGATCGTCGATGCCCACAAAGGCGAAATCGGCGTGAAGAGCGCGGAAGGCAAAGGAACGGAAGTCGACGTCAGCCTCCCCGCACTCGACTAGCCCAGGGTTTGGCCTATTCGACCTTGATCTCGCGCACCGGCTGCAGGGTCAGGAGGGCAATCAGGAAGAAGCCGGTGACGATCCCGAACATCACGCGGTAACCGACCGCACTGGTGCGGTTGTTGTTGAAGGCGTCGATGATGGGCCCCAGGATCGGTCGCGCGATCAGTCCGGCGCTGGCGGTCGCGATGTTCGAGACACCCATGTAGCGACCCGCCTCGGCTTTGGGGATCAGGTCGGTCATGAAGGCCCAGTCAACAGACAGAAATGTCCCGAGCGAGATGCCCACGATCAGGCCGAATCCCAGTATCCAGGGCAGGCTGGGCGCGAAGATCAGCAGGGTCGAGCCCACCGCGCCGATGACGCAGGCCGCCGCGATCAAACGCTTCTTGCCGAAGCGTTCGGCAAAGAAGCCGGCGGTCATGCAGAGCACCGCGGCAAAGACCAGGATGCTCGCCTGGAGGGCGCTGCTGTAGAGGGACGCCTTTCCCTCGGAGTAATGGAACGTATATCGAATGAAGTTGAAGGCGTAGGTCCCGATCGCCACCGGCGCCATCAGGAAGAACAGCCGGGAAACCATCAACCAGGCGAAGTCCCGGTACCGCGTCGTATCGATCGCCACACTGAAGAGCACGGAGCGCCGCAGCCGCTGACCCGGCACCGAAGTGCGACGGCGATCTGGCACGCCGAAGATCACCAGTGCGCCGGCGATGGCGATCACCACGGGCAGTGTCAGGATGGCGAGCTTGAGATGACCCCTGGGGATCAGGAGTGCGCCGACGACCAGGAAACCTACGATCGTGCCCAGCATGTTCATCAAGCCGTAATAACCGGAGGCCTCGCCGCGCTGGTCGGCAGGCACCTGGTCGGGCAGCATCCCCTGGTAGGGGCCCTGCGCCGTGTTCGACGCCATCTGAAACAGGACGTAGACGAGGAGGAGCGCCCAATACGAGGTGACGACCGCGATCAGCGTCAGGAAGATGATGTCGCCGACCACGCCGATCGCGATGAAGGGGCGGCGCCGTCCGAGCGCGAAACGGCTGTTGTCGCTAATGGCGCCGATCGCCGGTTGCCAGACAATCGCGAACGCGGCACCGATGGTATCGAGCACGGAGACGTAGGTGTTGACGTCGGCCCCGATGGCAAGCGGTCCGAGATGGATGGTCATCGGGTCGGTGAACCGATCGAC